>JAEULF010000052.1 GCA_016793965.1 Alphaproteobacteria bacterium
GCGGTCCTTCGGGGCGGGGGCGGGCGAAGCGGCGGCGGCCCCCTCCTTCCCATGCGGCGCATGGGCCCCTTGCCCCGCCTGCGCGGGGCCAGGCTCGTCCCCCGCCTGCGGCGGGCGAGGGATGCTCGTGCTCGCGGTTTCAGGGCTCGGCGCGGCATGGCTGCCGCTGCCGTTCGCGCGGGGGCGGGATTTGGGCGGGCTGGGGGCGGGGGAACCGCCAGGTGAGCCAGAGGGGGCGGCGGTGCCGCCCGTGCCGCCTTGCGCCGTGGCGTCGCTGGTCACGCGTCGCTCCCCTGTGCTCGGACCCCGGCGGTGGGCCGCTGGCTTAACGCCCTGGTCATCGCTATCGCCCTGTTCCCGTCCCGCTCGCCCGCGCCGGCCGGCCGGCCGGGACGTCGCGGAGCGGCAGATCCTGCCGATGAGGAGCCTATCTCGGGATCGGCAAGATGCGGGAGTCCCTCCGGAGCAAAGCGCGCATCCGTTACGGTTCGGAGCCACGTGGGCGACAGCCTCGGGCCTGGCCGCGCGGTCGGCCTCGCCTCCGGTTTACCGCAGGCAGGGCGCCCGCGCCGCCGCCCTGTCGCAGCCGCCCTTGCGCCCGTCGCACTAGGCGCCGATATTGCCCCTCGGAAGGTTGGCGTCGGACGGGTCCGGCCGCCAACCCGGTCAGGCCCGGAAGGGAGCAGCCGTAACGGTTTCGGTCCGGGTCGTCGTCCAGCCTTCCACCTTCTCCATTCGAATCGTCGCCAGCACGGAGTCCGGCCCTTGCGGCCGCGTCGCCCCTTGGCGATCAATCTCTTGTTAACCTTAATGAACCACTCTCAAGGCGACTCGGCAGGTGGCCGGTCGCGGTCCTTAACGTGCATGCGGCCCGACCGGCGTCCCTGCCCTTGCCCGAGAGGGGGAGGCGGCGATGCGTGCGACAGCGAGCTACAGGCCCGGCCCGGGGCCGCAACCGATGGCGCAGGCGCATTCCGCCGCAGCGCCTGCGGTCCAAGCACCCCAGCCTTCCGCCCATCCGGTGGCGCTCGAATCCATCATCTTCAGCCTGCCGGCGGACTTGGCCCGCCGCCTCGACGCGGCGCGCGGCGCCATGTCGCGCGCCGACACGGTCTGCGCCATCATGACGGCGCTGCTGCGCGGCACCGCGCGCATCGCCCAGCCGACCGCACCGGGCGCCCACCCGGGGCAAGGCGCGCCGCATGCCGGGCGCGCCGCCGGCAACGTCTCGCCGCACGATGTCGGCGCCATTGCCGAGGACGCGATCGACCCGCCGCGCGAGCGGCTCCCCGAGTCCGACGTGCCGCATGACGGCCCCCTCGCGGAGCGCCACGCCGTCCGCCAGGCCGGGCGCGGCGCCCGCGCGGCGGGCTCGCGCGCCGCGGTCTGGGTCGTGCTCGTCCTCAGCCTGGCGCTGGCCGGCAGCGGCGCGCTGCATATCCGCGCGATGCAGGACGCCAACGCCAAGATCCTGGCCATCGGCGACCTGCAGGACGCCGTCGCGCGCGCCCGCGCGGAGAGCGACCAGGCGCTGCTCAAGATGAAAGCGATGGAGCGCGAGCTCGCGGTCGTGAAGGGCCGCGCATCGAGCCAGGCCGAGCCGCGCAACGGCGGCGGCACCGAGACCGCCGAGCGCGGCGAGAAGACGGCCGAGCGCGCCGCCAAGGCGCCGCCGCGCAAGCCGAGATCGTAGGGAGCGGGGCGAGCGGCGGGGCGGTTCCGCCGCTTGCCCTCATGGTGAGGAGGGGCGCAGGCCCGTCTCGAACCGTGCGACGAGCGACGGACCGAGCGGCCGCCCCTATCGCTGCACGATCTCGTAGCTGAACGGCGTCAGCACCTCGTGCCCGGTCTCCGTCACGATCAGGCATTCGCTGAACACCGCGCCGCCGAGCCCGCCGAGCTTCAGGTCGGGGATCAGGTGGAACACCATGCCCGGCTCGAGCACCAGGGGATCGCCCTCGCGCAGCGACATCAGCCGCCCCTCGCCCCAGTCCGGCGGGTAGCCGATGCCGATCGAGTAGCCCGTGCGGTGCAGGAAGGCATCCGCCAGCCCGGCCTTGCGGATCACCTCGCGCGCGGCGAAGTCGACCTGGCCCGAGGTGGCGCCGGGCTTGAAGACGGCGCGCGCGGCGGCGAGCGCGTCGCGGCTGACCTCCGCCATGGTCTTGAGCTTGGGGTCCGGCTTGCCCACCAGCACCGTGCGCGACAGCATGGTGTTGTAGCGCATGAAGGTGCCGCCCATCTCCATGTAGACGCAGTCGTCCGCCTTGATCTGCCGGCGGCCCCAGGTCTCGAAGGCGAGGCCGCCCTCCTCCCCGCTGCACACCTGCAGCGCGTGGCCGAGATACTCGGAGCCCGCGGCGACCAGCGCCTTGTGCGCCTCGGCGGCGATGTCGTGGTCCCAGGCGCCGGCGCGCGTCGCGTCGATCGCCGCCTGGAGCGACGCGATCGTCGCCTTGGCCGAGCGGCGGAGATAGGCGAGCTCGGCCGGCACCTTCTTGCGCCTGACCTGCTCGATGATGCCGGAGCCGTCGATCAGGTCGCCCTTGCCGAGCCGCTCGGTGATGACCTTGTACTGCGCGACCGAGAGGAACCAGGCGTCCTGCTGGTTCGCGAGCCGCTTCGCGCCGAGCCCGTGCTTCTTGAGCACCGCGTAGGTCGCCTCGGCCGGGCTCGACAGATCGTCCCAGCCCTCCACCCGGTCGGGCCTGAGCGCGGAGGTGCGCTGCACCTTGTCGACGTTCAGCTTGCGCGTCAGGAACACCATGTCCTGGTCGGCCGGGATCACCAGCACCTGGTACGTGAAGTACCCCATCGAGTCGTAGCCGGTCAGGTAGACGATGTTCTCCGGCACCGACGTCATCAGCACGTCGATGCCGCGCGCGGCCATCAGCCGGCGCACGGCGTCGAGGCGGCGCGCGTACTCCGCGCGCTCGAAGGGGAGCTTGATCTCGGTCATGCGGCGTCTCCGGTCGCGGGCCAGGGGCGCAGCCTGGCACGGGCGGCGCCCGCCGTGCGCGCCGCTTCCGCCGGATCAGCCTTGCGCCAGGCGCACGGTGTAGCGCACGAAGTCGTCGACCATGGCGAAGCGGTCGTAGAGCTTGCGCGCGACGGCGTTGTCGCGCTGCGTCATCCAGTAGACGCGCGCCCAGTTGCGCGCCTTGGCCTCGGCCAGCGCCGCCTCGAGCAGCGCCCGGCCGATGCCGTGGCCGCGCTGCTCCGGCGCCACGTAGAGATCCTCCAGGTAGCAGATGTCGCGCACCGACCAGGTGTTCTTGTGCGGCACCAGGTGCACGATGCCCACCGGCACGTCGTCGCCGAGGCAGGCGACGCGGCCGAGCACGACAGGCTCCGGCTCCGTCAAGCGGCTCCAGAGCGTCTGCGTGACGGCGGGCGAGAGCTCGACGCCGTAGAACTCGAGATAGCCCTCCCAGAGCCGCGTCCAGGCGGCGCGGTCGGCCGCGCGGACCGGCCGGATCGTCGGGGCTGTCGTCGGGGCTGTCGTCGGGGCCCCGGCCGTCGCGCTGCTCGCAGTCTCGGTGGCAGGCTTTGTGCCGGCGGTGGCTCGCATGGCTCACTCCTTCGCCGTGTGGCGCAGCGTGCTGCTGCCCGACCGAGAGAGCGCCCGGACGCCGCTGCGCGCAGTGCCGGCCGTCACGGTACGCCCGGTCACAGTGCGCCCGGTCGCCGCACCGGAGGCGGCGCCCGACGTCATGCGATCGGCCGCTTCGCGGCGAGCGACACGGCGCGCCCGGTCTCCGGCGGCCGCGCGACCCCGGCCTGCGCCCGGGCGAGCGCCGCCAGCTGCCCCGCCTGCGGCTCGGGCACGGGCACGGCGCGCCGCTCCTTCAGGTCAACATGCATGAGCAGCAGCTCGCACGTCGCCGCCCGCGCGCCGTCCGCCGCGCGCGTCATCACGTGCATCATGTGGATGCGCTTGGCATCGCTGCCGAGCAGCAACGTGTCGACGGCGTATCCTTCGCCCAGCCGCAGCTCGTTCTGGTAGGTGACGTGCAGCTCGGCCACGAAGATCGAGCGGTCCGTCGCCTTGCGGTAGCGCTCGCCGAGATCGACGGCCTCCAGCACCACGTCCGTCGCCTGGTCGAAGGCGACGACGTAGAAGCCGACGTTCATGTGGTCGTTGTAGTCGACCCAAGCCTGCTGGACGGTGCCGCGGTGGGGCGGCAGGGGAGCGATCGGCGGCATGGACCCTCGCGCGTGCCTGACGGCGCGACCATGCCGGTCGCGCCGTGGCAGGGCAAGGGTTGCGCGCGGCCGAAGCGCCGCCGCTCAGAACGTGACGGTCTGCGCCGCCACGGCGATCTCCTGCTCGGACAGCACGCGCACGGGGGTCGGGCGCTGGTCGAAGCCGGTGATCGTGGTCAGGCCGCGCGGCTGGGTGATGTCGATCCAGCCGGCGCCGTTCTGCGCGTAGAGGCCGGCGCCGCCGAGCAAGGCCAGGTCGAGCTTGCGCGCGTCCTGGAAGCCCCAGAAGTCGGTGCCGCGCACGCCGATCGTGGCGACGGGCGTGCGCACGCGGAACGGGCTGCCGGCGAGCTTCGCCACGTTGCCCGTCACCATGCGGAAGACGCCCTGGGTGATGCCGAGGAACTGCTGCCCTTCCGAGCGCGCGGGATCGAAGACGTAGGTGTCGATCTGCAGCTCGCTGTCGTCGCCCAGCGTCAGCTTGGACTCGTCCGTGAACGTCACCTCGAGCCGGGTCTCCTTGGCGGTCCTCAGCAGGTCGAGCGGGAAGACCGGGGCGCCCTCGCGCAGCGACGCCGTGGCGCCGCGCAGCCGCAGCGCCCGGGCCTCGCCGCGGATGCGCGTGACCTTGCCGCACGCGGCGGCCGGAGAGGCGGCCGGCGCCGCGGCGTGCGCCGGTGCCAGCGCTCCCGCGACCAGGCCTCCCCCCAGCAAGGCCATGAAGGGGCGGCGGGCGATGCTCAGGGTTCCCTGCGGGCCGGCGGCGGCGTGCGCGATATCTGGCATGTCATTCCTCCTGTTGCGCCATGATCGTTCGTCCCTGCCCCAATTGCATCCCTGGTCTAGCCTACGCGCCAAACCGTTGCCCGGACCGCCGGCCCTTGGGCCGCTCACGCGGAAGTGAGGACGATGCTCCTTCGCCTCTTCACGGCCTTCGGCCGGCACGCCTCCTCCGTCATGGCGGCCGGCGTCTTCCTCGGCCTGGCGCTGCCGGAGCTGGCGAGCCTCGTGCGGCCGGTCCTGGCGCCGGCCGCGGCGACGCTGCTGCTGGTCGCCATGCTGCGGATCGACTGGTCCGAGGTGCTGGCCCTGCTGCGCCGGCCGCTCCTGGTCGCCGGCGTGACCGCCGCGATCGTCGCCGCTGCCCCCCTCCTGCTCTTCCCGGCGGCGGCCCTGGCCTTTCCGGCCCTCGGATTGCCCGCAGGGCTGCTGCTCGGCGTCGGGCTGATGCTGTGCGGCCCGCCGCTCGGCGCCGCCACCAACATGGCCTACCTGATGCGCCTTGACGCCAGCTTCGCGCTGCTGATCACGCTGGCGGGGACGCTGGCGGCTCCGTTCATGGTGCCGCCGCTGGCGCTCTGGCTGCTCGGCCTCGACCTGGCCATCGGCGTCGCCGACTTCATGCTGCGGCTGGGCGGGCTGGTGGCCGGCGCCATCGCGCTCTCCCTCGCGATCCGCCACGTCGTCGGCCTGGAGCGCATCCGGCGCAACGGCGCGGCGCTCGATGCCGTCGTGGCGATCGCCATGATCGCCTTCGCCGTCGCCATCATGGACGGCGTGGGCGCCACGCTGCGCGCCGATCCGCTGCTCGTCGGCCTGTACCTGGCGGTCGCCTGCGCGGCCAATCTCGGCTTGCAGGCGCTGGCCGTCGCCGTGGCGCTGCTGCTGCCGCGCCGGCTGCTGACGCCGCTCCAGGGGTTGACCGCCGGGCTGCTCAACGGCAACCGCAACCTCGGCCTCATGCTCGCCGCCATGCCGGCGGAGGCTCAGGGGAAGGTGCTGCTGTTCTTTGCCATCGCGCAGATCCCGATGTATTTCACTCCGCTGGTGGGCGCGCCGATCTATCGTCGGCTCGCCGCCCGCGTCCGCGCCGCGGACGCCGCTCCGGGAGCACGCTGAAGCCAGGCATGCCGCGCCCCATCCTCGCCGCTTCCCTCGCCGCAATCCTGGCGCCGCTGCTGCCGGCGCCTGCTGGTGCCGCCGACGCGCCCCAGTCCTGGACCGCGACGAGCGAGCTGCTGGGCCGCGTCGGCGTGATCGAGGGCTTCGCGCGCTGCGGCGACGGGCGCTATGTCTTCCTCGGCCATGACCGGGCGAGCGACGTCGTGGCGCTCATGCATCTCGCCCTGACGGATGCCGCCGGCCGCCCGGCGGCGCAGCTGCAGGTGCTCTCCGACCGCTACCTGCCGGGCTTCGGGCTCGAGTGCAGCGCCGACGGCGCCTGGGTGATGTTCCCGTCCTTCCAGCCCGACCGCACCGTGGCGCTGACCTTTCGCGAGATCGCCGCCGGCCGCTCCGTCGGCGCCGGGCGCGGCGTCGTCCGCCTGTCGGCCTCGCCCAAGCTGAAGCGCGTGCTCTTCCTGCCGCATTCGGGCGTCGACCCGCTGCGCGCGGGCAACGGGCAGTTCGGCTTCACCCGCTTCGAGGAGCCGGTGCGCTCGGACATCCGCTTCGCCGCCGTGGCGCCGGAGCTGGCGACGGGCGCCCATCCCGCCGCCTTCCGCAACCTCGCCGACGTCGACGCGGCGCTGGTGCAGCAGCGCGTGCTGGCTGACAAGGGACTGATCGAGATCGAGACGCTGTTCTGGATCGACGACGACCGCCTGGTGGCCCCGCTCCCTGCCCCCGACGAGGACGGCGACGCGCGCCTGCTCCTCCTGCGCTTCGACGCCGGCGACGCCGTGTCCGGCCGCGTCGTCACGCTGCGCGCCGCCGAGGGCGACGGGCGCGGCACGGCGTCGGTCGAGACATTCCTGGTGCGCGGCATGGTCGGCGACCGCTTCCTGGTGGAGGCCTACCGCCAGGGCCAGCGCGAGATGCAGCTCTGCGCCGCCGGCGACGCCAAGGCGGCCTGCGAGGCGATCGAGGCGGCGGAGCTGCGCTGCCTGAAGCGCCGCTGCGCCCCCGACGAGCGCCAGGCACTGCTCGCCTGGCGCGCGCGGCCGAAGGGCGAGCCCTGCCTGACGCGCTTCTCCGACTACCCGGCGATCGCGCGCGAGCGGGCCGACGCCCTCTGCCTCGACGCGTCGGAGGTGCTGCTCGACGCGCTCGACGCGCGCACGCTGCTGGTCGGCGCCTGGACGGCGCCGCAGGCCTTCGGCAACCCGCTCGGCGCCCAATCCTACTTCCAGGCCGTGCCGGCCGACCCGGGCGCCCTCTTCTACATGCGCCCGACGCTGCGCACCCTGCCCTTCAGCCTCCAGGCGAAGGGGAAGCGGAGCAATTAGGCGGGCGGGTCGCTTGCGCCGCGCGATGGACCAGACTAAGTCCAGCCGATCAGATCCAGCCGATGCCGTTTCGCGAGGCAGCCCATGCGCATGGTCAACATGCGCGAAGCCAAGACCCATCTCTCGCGGCTCGTGGAGCGGGCGGCGCTGGGCGAGGGCTTCATCATTGCCAAGGCCGGCAAGCCGATGGTCAAGGTCGTGCCGCTCGCGACCGGCGAGGCGCAGGGAACAAGTCGCCTGGGCTTCCTGAAAGGCCAGCGCAAGGTGCCCGATGACTTCGACCGGATCGGCGACGAGGAGATCCGACGCCTCTTCGAGGGCGCCGCTGACGACGGCGGGCCGTGAGCCTGCTCGTCGATACGCATATCCTGCTGCGGTCGGCGTACCAGCCGGAACAGCTCTCGCCGGAGACGGCGCGGCTCCTTGACGACCCTGACGCGATCGTCTGGTTCAGCGTGGCGAGCGTCTGGGAGGTGACGATCAAGCGCGCTCTCGGTCGCCCGGACTTCACCGTCGATCCGCGCCACCTGCGCGAGGGGCTCTTGCGCCACCGCCGGCGCGAGCCCGCCGCGACGGGCGAGCACGCCCTTGCCGCCGGCGACCTGCCGCCGCTGCACAAGGACCCCTTCGACCGCCTGCTTCTCGCGCAGGCGCAGGTCGAGGGGCTCACCTTGCTCACCGCCGACGAGCGGGTTGCGGCGTATGGCGGAAGGGCGAGACGGGCGTAGGCAGGGGATCGCGGCGACCGACCGTCGCCCCCGTCCTGGCGTCCTCCCGCCGCATGCGAAGGACCCCGCCTGCAACGACGCCATGAAGGCATGGAGTCCGCTTGGGGATCATGCCTGAGGATCATGCCATCGGGATTGGGAACGGCATCCGGCGCGTCGCGCGATCAAGCAGGAACGTAGGTCAACCTGATCACATCCCCGCCGATCCGATCGTTCGTCACAAGGCGGAGCGGCGGCCGGGGCCCGGCGAAGTATGGCTTGCCGCCGCCGAGCACGACGGGGTGCAGGTAGATCCGGTACTCATCGATCAGGCCAAGTTCGGTGAGGCTTCGCGCCAAGTTCGGGCCGGCAACCTCGATCTCCCCCGCGCGCTCGGCCTTCAGCTTGCGGATCGCGCCCGCGAGATCGGCCTCGACAAGCGAGGCGTTGGGACCGACCGACTGCAGCGAGCGCGAGACGACCCATTTCGGCTGCTTCCGCCACGCCGCCGCGAAGGCGCGTCGGTCCGCATCCCATTCAGGATGGTCGTCGTCCCAGTAGCGCATGATCTCGTACATCTTGCGGCCGTACACGCTGCCTGCCTGCCCCTCGGCTTCCTCGATGAAATGGCGGAAGAGCGCGGCGCTTGGCGCAAACGCCATGTGGTCGACGTAGCCATCCAGGGACTGGTTCATCCCGAACACGAGCTTTGCCATGCCCCCTCAGCCCCCGAACTCGCAGTCGAACAGGATGTCCGCGCCCATGGCGACGTGGCGGACGCGCGGGCGGACGGAGAGCTCCAGGCGCTCGATCGGCGGCAGCGTGACGGCCGGGCGGCCGGAGCCGATGATCATCGGCGCCACGGCGATCTGCAGGCGGTCGAGCGTGCCCTGCTCGAGGAAGCGCGAGACGGTGACGCCGCCGCCCTCGACGAAGACGCGCTTCAAGCCGCGCGCCGCCAAGGCCTGCAGCAGCGAGCGCATGCACAGCCCGTCGCCGAGCGGCGGCACGCCGATGACGCCGACGCCGCCGGGGCCGGCTTGGCCGGCGAGCGGCGAGGCGCAGGCGAGCAGGCTCGGCGCGGCGCCGTCGGTGAAGACGCGGCGCGCCGCATCGAGACGGCGGCGCGCGTCGATCACCACGCGCACGGGGTTCGGGCCGGCGACCTCGCGCACGGTCAGCCGCGGATCGTCGAGCGCCACGGTGCCGGCGCCGACCACGACGGCGTCGAACAGCGCCCGCAGCCGGTGCAGGTGGCGGATGTTGTCGGGGCCGGTGACGTAGTGCGAGGCGCCGCCCGCGGTCGCGATGCGGCCGTCGAGCGACTGGCCGAGATGGGCGATAACGTATGCCGACCGGCGCTGGCCGCGCAGCGCGCAGAGCGGCAGATAGAGGTCGAG
This sequence comes from Alphaproteobacteria bacterium, assembly GCA_016793965.1. Lineage (GTDB taxonomy): Bacteria > Pseudomonadota > Alphaproteobacteria > JAEULF01 > JAEULF01 > JAEULF01. The sequence continues at coordinate 9,541 of JAEULF010000052.1, forward strand.
CAGCGCCAGCGCGTCGGGCTCGACGGGCCCCTCTGCGCGCCAGCCATGCGCCGCATCGAGCGCCAAGCCGCTCGCCGGGCGCTGGACGCCGCGCGCCAGCGCCAGCAGCCAGTCCCAGGCATCGGCCGCCGTGACGACCGCGCCGGCGCGGGCGCGCAGGGCGGGATGGGAGACGACGCGCTTCTGGCCGGACAAGAGGGTCCTCGCTGGGCCCGCGTGCGGGGGCACGCGCTCGGTCGCCGCCATCCTAGCATCCCGCGCGCGGCCCACTAGGATGCAGCCGGTCACAAGGTGAGGAGCCGCAGGGATGGCGGGACGGGACGACTCGGTCGGCGCTCTGGTCGCCGGCGGCATCGCCCTGGCGCTGCTCGCCGGGGCCGGCGGGGCGGCGCTGGCGCGGCTCGGCTGGCCGGACGATCCCGGGGCCGCGGTCGGCGCCGCGCTGACGGCGGGGCAGCTGCAGCTCGTCGTCCACCTGCTGGCGGTCGTCGGGCACCGCCGCATGGGGGGGCAGGCGGGCGGCGCACGGCCGGGCGAGCGCTTCGGCTGGGCCAATTGGATCACCATGGCGCGCGCGGCGGTCGCCTGCGCCATCGCGGCGCAGCTCTCGCTGGCCGGACCGGCCCTGGCGGCGCCGGCGCTCTGGGCCATGGCGGCGGCGCTGACGGCGGCCCTGGCGCTCGACGGCGTCGACGGCTGGGTCGCCCGGCGCACCGGCACGGCGAGCGCCTTCGGCGCGCGCTTCGACATGGAGATCGACGCGGCGACCCTGCTGGTCGTCTCGGCGCTCGCCTGGCAGCTCGGCGTCGCCGGCGCCTGGGTCCTGGCGATCGGGCTGATGCGCTATGCCTTCGTCGTCGCCGGCGGCGCCTGGGCGGCGCTGCGGGCGCCGCTGCCGGAGAGCGCGCGGCGCAAGGCCGTCTGCGTCGTCCAGGGCGCCGCGCTCGTCGCCGCCCTGGTGCCGGCGTTGCCCCTGGCGCTGCGCCAGGGCGGGCTGGCCCTGGCCTTGGCCCTGCTCGCCTGGTCCTTCGCCGTCGACGTGCTGTGGCTGGCCCGGCGGCGCGGCTGAGGGGCGCGCATGAGCGACGCCGACATTCGGCTGGACAAACGCGCCGCGCCGCGAAGACTGGCCGCGACCGACGAAGGATTGGCCCCATGAACCTCGCGAAGTTCCGCCGCGTCCGCCTGGCGCACCTGCCCACCCCCTTGGAGCCGATGCCGCGGCTGTCGGCCGCCCTGGGCGGGCCGGAGCTGTGGATCAAGCGCGACGACTGCACCGGGCTCTCGACCGGCGGCAACAAGACGCGCAAGCTCGAGTTCCTGATGGCCGAGGCGCAGCACCAGGGCGCCGAGATCGTGCTGACCCAGGGCGCCACCCAATCCAATCATGCGCGCCAGACCGCGGCGGCGGCGGCGCGCCTCGGCATGGCATGCCACATCCTCCTGGAGGACCGCACCGGCTACAACCACGAGAACTACCGCTTCAACGGCAACGTGCTGCTCGACCATCTGCACGGCGCCACCATGGAGCACCGCGGCACCGGCCTCGACATGAACGCCGAGATGGAGGCCGTGGCGCAGAAGCTCCGCGCGCAGGGGCGCAAGGCCTACGCGATCCCCGGCGGCGGCTCGAACCCGGTCGGCGCGCTCGGCTACGTCAACTGCGCCTTCGAGATGCTCGGCCAGTTCAACGATCAGGGCCTCGCCGTCGACCATATCGTCACGGCGACCGGTTCCTCCGGCACCCAGGCCGGGCTGATCGTCGGGCTCAAGGCGACCAATGCCGGCATCCCGCTGCTCGGCATCGGGGTGCGGGCGCCCAAGCCGAAGCAGGAGGAGAACGTCCTCGCGCTGGCGACGCGCACGGCAGCGCTCCTCGGCTGCCCCGGCGTGGTCGGGCGCGCGGACGTGGTCGCCAACACCGACTATGTCGGCGAGGGCTACGGCATCCCGGCCGCCTCGACCCTGGAGGCGATCGAGATCTTCGCGCGCACCGAGGGCATCCTGCTCGACCCCGTCTACTCGGCGAAGGCCGGCGCCGGCTTGATCGACCTGATCCGCCGAGGGCAGTTCAAGCGCGGCGAGCGCGTGGTGTTCCTGCACACCGGCGGGCAGATCGGGCTGACCGCCTACACCCACGCGTTCAACGTCAAGAGCTGAGCACGTGCGCCCGGTCGGCATCCTCGGCGGCATGGGGCCCGAGGCGACGATCCTGCTGATGCAGAAGGTGCTGGCGGCGGTGCCGGCGCAGGACGATCGCGACCACGTGCCGCTGATCGTGCACCAGAACCCGCAGGTGCCCAGCCGCATCGAGGCGCTGATCGACGGCACGGGCGCCGACCCCGCGCCGACCCTCGTCCGCATGGCGCGCGAGCTCGCGGCGGCGGGCGCCCAGGCACTGGCCATGCCGTGCAACACCGCGCATGCCTATGCCGACCGGATCGGCGCGGCGACCGCGCTGCCCTTCCTCGACATGCGCACGCTGGCCGCGCAATCCGTCGCGGCGCAGGGCGCGCGGCGCGTCGGCATGCTCGCCTCGCCGGCGACGCGCAAGGTGCGGGCGTTCGACGCCGCGTTCGCGGCACTCGGGATCGAGCCGGTCTACGCGCGCGCCGAGGGCGAGATCCTGGCGCTCATCCGCGCGGTGAAGGCGGGACAGGGCGGCCCTGCGCTGGCGCCGCGCCTGCGCGCCGTCGCCCAGGGGCTGCGCGACCAGGGCTGCGACCATCTCCTGGTCGCCTGCACCGAGCTGTCGCTCCTGACCGACGCCCTGTCAGGCATGCCGTGGTCGGACAGCCTCGACGACCTGACGCGGGCCGTCGTGGCTTTCGCGAAGGGCTGACCGATCGCGGTCCCGCGCGAGCCGTCCCCGGCGAGCCGGACGGAGGGCCAAGCCCTGTCCCGCATCGCCCGCGTCGTCGTGCCCGGCCCGCCGCATCGCGCGACCCAGGGCGGCAGCAACCGCGCGCCGATCGTCGTCCAGCGGGCGACCAGTACCTCTGTCGCGACCGCCTGGCGGCGCGTTGCCGCAAAGCCGGCGGCGCGGTCTGGGCCATCTGCCCGATGCCCGATCACGGGCGCCTGATCATGGTCCCCGCGCGCGACGGACCGAGCATCTGCTCCGGGCGCGCGCGTGCCGATGGACGAAGGGCACCTGGCCGCAGCGCTGCGTCGCCTCGCGCGCAACCCGGTGCAGGCGCCGCTGGTCGCGCGCGGCGGGTCTGCCGTGGTCGAGCGTCGCCGCGCATCCGGCCGGCCGCGACGACGCCCTGGTCAGCGACGCCCCCGCGCTCGACCGCTTCCCCGACGTCGCCGCGCTGATCGCGACCGAGCCGGCAGAGGCGGAGCGCGCCGCCAGCCGCGCCGGCGAGAGCATCGGCCGCCCGCGCGGCAGCCCTGGCTTCGTCGCCGACCTCGAGCGCCGCCTCGGCCGCCCCTTGATGCCGCGCAAGCGCGGGCCGCGGCCGAAAGGCGAAGGCGAAGATCTGTTAATTAGATATCATGTCACCATAATAACCATGCTGGGACAGCACTGGGCCTGCCCCCATTTACTCTAATCTTGTGGCTTCTTGAAAGTCTTTGAGTACCTTTCTATCATGAGAATCGCGTCTTCTGAATAAACAGAATCCATCTCACGCCGCTCAATTGCCAGAACCAATTGATACGCAATCATCAAGTACATAGTCCAACGCCAATTGACCTTCCTAAAATTCAAATACTGCCGAGCATAACAATTCATAGGCCATTGTGATGATGCCATCTCATCGTCTGAACTATACTTGCGCCTCAGAGTGTACCTAAATTTTTTCATAATTATCGGATCATCCAACACTTTTTGGGCAAATTCCTGCAGATCTGCAGGCGTGAGTCCACGACCATCGGTCTCAACGGCAGGCAAAGGAGCCGGCATTTCCCAGTGTTTTTCCTCATTTTTGTTTTTCATAAGAGAGACTCCACAGCGTCCAGTCTGAAAAATGGGGTCAGACCAATTTATACGTGTCGCCAACCAGGAACATCTCCAAACGACCGATTTGATCAATTATGTAATTTGCAAAAAACGTATCGCTCTTAACATGTATTGATTTCCATACAATCTCGAAAAACACCGTGAATAACGCGACTTACTCCGTACCCAACAAGACATACAATGGTAGAGACACCGGTCGCCGCAAGGGTATGAGCATCACCCAGTGCTTCCCTTTGATTCGGATGCATTTCAATGATCATGGATTCTTCTTCAATATCAAACTGCATTACGTGCCTTATGTAAAAACTAATCGCAATGAGCGTATGCGGAATTTTTATTGTGATATCTGAAATAAATATCGCGAATACCGCACCAACAAGAGGGCAAACAAATGCGAGATAAAAAATGTACACTTTCCACATCGACAATCCGTTCAGCACGCCACGCTGCGC
>JAEULF010000057.1 GCA_016793965.1 Alphaproteobacteria bacterium
GCAGCATGTCCGGGCATCAAGCCGATCGCGCGCAACAGGCCGATCGCGCGCAGCGGGCCGAGTTCATCGAGATCCTGGAGACTCGGGGCTTCCTCCAGGACATCACCGACCGCGCCGGGCTCCAGGCGGCGGCGGAAGCCGGCCCGCTGAGTCTCTACGTCGGGTATGACTGCACCGCCGACAGCCTGCATGTCGGCAGCCTGATCTCGATCATGATGCTGCGCTGGGCGCAGCGCTGCGGCCACCGCCCGATCGTGCTCATGGGCGGCGGCACGACGAAGGTCGGCGACCCTTCCGGCCGCGACGAGACGCGGAAGCTGCTGTCCGACGCGGAGATCGAGGCCAACAAGGCCTCGATCAAGCGCTGCTTCGCCAGCTACCTCGCCTTCGGCTCCGGGCCGACCGAGGCGATCATGGTCGACAACGCGGACTGGCTCGACACCCTCGCCTACATCCCGTTCCTGCGCGAGTACGGCCGGCACTTCTCGGTCAACCGCATGCTCTCCTTCGACTCGGTCAAGCTGCGGCTGGAGCGCGAGCAGCCGCTCAGCTTCATCGAGTTCAACTACATGATCCTGCAGGCCTACGACTTCTTGGAGCTGGCGCGGCGCCACGGCTGCCGCGTGCAGATGGGCGGGTCGGACCAGTGGGGCAACATCGTCAACGGCATCGAGCTGGCGCGCCGCGTCGACGGGCGCGAGCTCTACGGCATCACCTGCCCGCTGCTGACCACGTCCTCGGGCGCCAAGATGGGCAAGACCGCATCGGGCGCCGTCTGGCTCAACGCCGACCGCCTGTCGCCCTGGGACTTCTGGCAGTACTGGCGCAACACCGAGGACGCCGATGTCGGCCGCTTCCTCAAGCTCTACACCGAGCTGCCGCTGGCCGAGGTCGCGAGGCTGGCGGCGCTGCAGGGCGCCGAGATCAACGAGGCCAAGAAGGTGCTAGCGACCGAAGTGACGGCGCTCGCCCACGGCCGCGCCCCGGCCGAGCAGGCGGCGACGACCGCGCGCCAGACCTTCGAGCAGGGCCAAGCTGCCGCCGACCTGCCGTCGATCGCCGTGCCCCTGGACGAGCTGGCGAAGGGCATCCCTGCCTTCGAGCTGTTCCGCCGCGCCGGCCTCGCCGCATCGAACAGCGAGGCGCGCCGGCTGATCCGCGAAGGCGGCGCGCGGGTCAACGACAAGCCGGTGCCCAACGAGATGCAAACGGTGACGCTGAGCGACCGGGCCGGCGACGCGATCAAGCTCTCCGCTGGCAAGAAGCGCCACGTGCTCGTGCGCGCGGGGTAGCGGGGGCGGCCTGCGGGTCACCCGGAGCGACCGGGTCGCATACGGCGGCATCTCTGTCGCCGAGCGGGATCGCTGCAGGCTGCGGACCGCGCGCAGCAAAGCCAGAATCGCGACATTTACCATAATCACTAATTGAATAATAATAGACTGGCGCTTCTACTATTGAGAGCGTCACCGCCGCGCCTTTGCCGACTCGGTGGCGTTCAAAAGTCAATTTTTTCGCCAGCCTTGCGAATCGCAGGAGCGTATTCAGACAGGAGGAATTCGGGATGACCAGGAAGGTCGTTAGGGCGATGCGCCTTCCCGGCGCGGTGGCGCTCAAGGGTGCTGTCATGGTCGCGATCGCGTCCGTGGCCGGCGCCGGCGCGGCCAGAGCAGTCGATGGACCCTACGTAACGGGCGGTGCCGGCGCGAGCTTCTTGCGCGAATCCGACATCGACGCCCGGAGCGGCGGCACGACCGGCGCGGGCACGCTCGACTACAAGCCCGGCTTCCGCGCCCATGGCGGCATCGGCTGGACCTTCCTCGATCGCTTCCGCGTCGAGGCGGAGGGCAGCTGGTCGCGCAACGGCGTTGACAGCGCGACAGTCAAGCGCGTGGGCAACCAGTCGATCGCCGGAGCGCAAGTCCGTCTCGACGACATCAAGGGCGACGTCGACATCTACCAGGCCGGCATTAACGCCTATATCGACTTCCCGATCGAGGGTCGCCTCGTCCCCTATCTCGGCGCGGGAGCAGCTTGGACGCCGATCAAGCTCGGCGATCTCAAGGCGACGGTGTCGGGAACGACCTTTGCCATCAACGATCCGCCGACCAAGCACCTGCTCGCCGTGAACGCCATGGCCGGCGTCGGATACAAAATCACCGACCAGCTCAGCGCTTCCGTCGGCTACCGCTTCAGCTGGATCCCCGGCGATTTCGAGTTCACCGACAGCGCCACGCGCGCGAGCGTCACGCTCGACTACGGAGCGCATAGCGTCGGCGCGGCACTGCGCTTCTCCTTCGGTCCGAGCTCGAGCAGGCCGACGCTGGCGAGCGCATCGGCCTTGGCGCCGAACGTCCCGCCGCCCAATGCTCCGCCGCCGACGGACTGGGATATGACAGCGCCGCCACCGGCGCCGCCGCCCATGCCCGTCGTCCGGCCGCCGATGGCGGCAGCGCCGCCGGCGTCCGCGGCAGCGCCGCCTCCGGTCGAGGACCTGGCGCGCGCCGCCTCCGGCGCCTACGGAGTCCAGGTCGGGGCCTATCGCGATCGGCGCGAGGCCGAGCGCGCTTGGCCCGATGTCCGCGCCCGCTACCGCGGCTTGCTGACGGACGCGCAGCCGGTCGTCGTGCGCGCCGACCTGCGCGGTCGCGGCGTATTCCACCGCCTCTATGCCGGCGGGCTCTCGCAAGCCGACGCGCGGCGCATCTGCCAGGAGATCAAGCGCAGCGGTCGCTGGTGCGACGTGGCGCGGCTCTAGCCAGAGGGCGCGACCGCCGGTACCCACGGGTCGCCGCACAGGCATGTCCCTCGTCGCCCCGGTCCAGCCGGCGCGCCAGCCCGTCAGGCCCCGATGATGCGCCGCCAGCGCGCGTGCACGTCGGCGGCGGTCGCGGCGAGGGCCGCTTCGAGGGCGGCGAAGTCGGTGCTGCCGGCGGGCAGCGCGCCGAGATCGGCGCCGGCGCGGCAGAGCAGGTCGCGCAGGCCCTTCGGCGCCTGCGCCATGTCGAAGCCGTCGCCGACGGTGAGCCGCACCAGGCCCTGCATGCGCCGCCACAGCCGCGCGGCGCGGGTCAGCGCCGCCGCGTCCTCCGCCGTCACGAGCCCGGCCTCGGCCAGCCGCGCCAGCGCCGGCACGGCGCGGCCGGCGAGGATCTCCGGACGCTCGGCCGCATGGCGCAGCTGCAGGTACTGGACCGCGAACTCGACGTCGGTGATGCCGCCGGGCATGCGCTTGAAGTCCCAGGGCGCCTTGCCGGGATGGCCGGCGGCGAGCTTGGCGCGCATGGTCGCGACGTCCTGGCGCAGCTTCGCCGCGTCGCGCGGGCGGCACAGCTGCGCGCGGATCAGCGCGCTCAGCGCCGCCGCCAGGCCAGGCGGGCCGCAAACGACGCGCGCGCGCGTCAGCGCCATGAACTCCCAGGTCCAGGCGGCCTCCTCGTAGTAGCGGCGGAAGCCGGCGAGCGACGTCGCCGCCGGCCCCTTCTCGCCGGACGGCTTCAAGCGCAGGTCGACCTCGTACAGCACGCCCTCGCCCGTCGGCGCGGTGACCGCGCTGACGAAGCGCTGGGCCAGGCGGATGAAGTAGAGCGAGCCGGGCAAGGGCTTGGCGCCGTCGGACTCCAGCGACGTGCCGGCCTCGTCCAGCCCGGGCGCGTCGTAGACGAAGACGAGATCGAGGTCGGAGCCGAAGGACATGTCGCGGCTGCCGAGCCGGCCGAAGCCGACGACGGCGAGGCCGCCGCCGGGCACGCTGCCATGCGCCTCGGCGAGCTCGGCGGCGACGGGTGCCGCGAGCTGCGCCAGCGCCGCGTCGGCGACGGCGGCGAAGGCGGCGCCGGCCTGGCCGCCGCCGATCGCGCCGGACAGCATGGCCGCGCCGATCTGGAAGCGCCGGTCGGCCGCCCAGCGGCGCGCGATGTCGAGCACGTCCTGGAAGTCGCGGGCCCCCTTGAGCGCCGTCTCCAGATCCGCGGCGAGCGCCGGGCCCGCCGGGATGGCGCTGCCGATGCCGGCGGCCAGGAGCCCGTCCAGCAGGATCGGCGCGCGCGTCAGGATCTCCGCCAGCCGCGGCGCCGTGCCGAGGATGCGCGCCAGGGTGTCGACCAGCGCCGCGTTGCGCAGCAGCAGCGAGAGCAGGTGCACGCCGGCGGAGACGCGGCCGAGCAGCGCGTCGAAGCCGCGGAAGGCCGCGTCGGGATCGGCGGTGCGCGCGAATGCGGCGAGCAGCACGGGCACGAGATCGTTGAGCACCTGGCGCGCGCGCTCGCTGCGCGTCGCGCGCAGCCGGCCGTGGTGCCAGGCGCGCACCGCGGCCGTGACCGACTTGGGATCGGCATAGCCGAGCCGCGCCAGCGCCTTGACCGTCTCCGGGTCGTCCTCCGGGCCGGCGAAGACCAGGTTCGCCCGTCCGTCGCCTGACCCGGTCGCTCCCCCGGCCCCTCCGCCGCCCCCTGCCCCCGTTCCTCCCCCGGCCCCGCCCGCGCCGTTGCCCGGCACGGCGATCGACAGGCTGGGCTCGGCCTCGAACAGCGCGGCGTAGCGCTCCTCGACCGCGCGCAGGTGCCCGTTCAGCGCGTCGAGGAACGCGCCGCCCTCCCGCATGCCCATGAGCGCCGCGAGGTTGTCGATCGCCTGGGCATCGTCGGGCACCCGGTGCGTCTGCTGGTCCTCGACCATCTGCACGCGGTGCTCCGCCGCGCGCAGGAAGCGGTAGGCCTCGACCAGCCGCTCCGCGTCCGCCTTGGCGACGCGCCCGACATCGGCGAGCGCCCGCAGCGCCGCGCAGGTCGACGGCACGCGCAGCCGCGGGTCGCGCCCGCCCCAGATGAGCTGCTGGGTCTGCGCGTAGAACTCGATCTCGCGGATGCCGCCGCGCCCGATCTTGAGGTCGTGCCCGGGCCCCTTGATCGCGCCGGAGCCGCGATGGGCGTCGATCTGCCGCTTGATCGAGTGGATGTCCTGGATCGCCGCGAAGTCGAGGTGCTTGCGCCAGACGAAGGGTCGGATCGCGGCCAGGAAGTCGCGCCCGGCATCGATGTCGGCGGCGCAGGGGCGCGCCTTGATCATCGCCGCGCGCTCCCAGTTCTGCCCCATCGAGCCGTAGTAGAGCTCGGCCGCCGTGCGGCTCGGGCAGACCGGCGTCGCCGTCGGGTCGGGACGCAGCCGCAGGTCGGTGCGGAAGACGTAGCCCTGGTCGGTGCGCTCCTCGAGCAGCGCCACCAGGCTGCGCGTCACCCGGCCGAAGACCTCGACGGGGTAGCGCTTGCCGGTCAGCGCCGCGCGCTCCTCGTCGTACAGCGCGATCAGGTCGATGTCGCTGGAGTAGTTCAGCTCGCCGCCGCCGAGCTTGCCCATGGCGAGCAGCAGGTAGCCGGAGGTCCTGGCGCCCTGGGCCGCCGCCGCGCCGCCGCCGTCGCTTCCGGCAACCTCCGGCGGGGCAAGCTCGCCGAGCGCGCGGGCGCCGCGCAGCCCGTGCGCCGCCGCGATGTCGAGGGCGCGGTCGGCGACGGCGCTGAGCGCCCGCGTCACCTCCTCGAGCGGCCAGAGGCCGGCGAGATCGGCAAGGCCGATCACCAGGGCGGCGCGCCGGCGCGCGACGCGCAGCGCGACGCCGATCGCGTCTCCGGCAGCGGGCAGGTTGCCGGGATCGGGGACCTCATGCCACGCGGCTTGCGCAGCGGCCTCAAGGTCCGCTAGGACTGCCGCGAGCGCCGCGCGGGGGCTGACGCCGAACAGCCGATGCGCGGCCGCTTGCTCCTTGAGCAGGAGCTGGCCCAGGAAGGGGCTCCCGGCGAAGGCCGCGGC
>JAEULF010000104.1 GCA_016793965.1 Alphaproteobacteria bacterium
GCGCCGCTGACGCCGGAGACGCGCGGCCTGATCGACGCGCGCGCGGTCGCCGCGATGCGCCCGGGCATGCTGCTCGTGAACACCGCGCGCGGGCCGGTGGTCGATCTCGACGCGCTGCTCGACGGCCTGCGCTCGGAGCGCATCTGGGCTGCCGGTCTCGACGTCCTGCCGCAGGAGCCGCCGGACCCCGCGCACCCCCTGCTGGCGGCGTGGCGCAAGAAGGAGTCCTGGATCAAGGGCCGGCTCATCTTGACGCCGCACGCCGCGTTCTACAGCGCGGAGAGCATCGCCGACATCCGCCGCAAGGGCATGGAGACCGTCATGCTCCGGCTGCGCGAGGGCAAGCTCAGGAGCTGCGTGAATCAGGACTTCTTGAAGGCCTGAATGCCTATCGTGACGCCTCGGGGAGCATGCTATAAGGGCGCCCCGCACGAGCCGGGGAGACGTCCGGAAGAACGGGCGCGGGGCTCGGCGCGCGTCCGGAGACGGGCTTGATTCCGGGGACCGGCGCCAGGGGAGGAAAGCGGTGAAGCCGACCGACATCTCGAATCCCGACTACTTCCACAAGGTCGTGGATTGCCAATGGGCCTGCCCGGCTCATACGCCCGTGCCCGAGTACATCCGGCTGATCGCGGCGGAGCGCTACGCCGACGCCTACATGATCAACTGGAAGTCAAACGTGTTTCCTGGCGTTCTCGGTCGCACCTGCGACCGCCCCTGCGAACCGGCCTGCCGGCGCGGGCGCGTCGAGGAGGAGGGGACGGCGGAGCCGGTCGCCATCTGCCGGCTGAAGCGCGTCGCCGCCGACTACAAGGGCGACATCTCGGCGCGCCTGCCGCAGGCGCCCAAGCGCAAGAACGGCAAGCGCGTGGCGCTTGTCGGCGCCGGCCCGGCCTCGCTGACCGTGGCGCGCGACCTGCTGCCGCTGGGCTACCATGTCGTCATCTTCGACGCCGACAAGCAGGGCGGCGGGATGATGCGCACGCAGATCCCGAAGTTCCGCCTGCCCGACGCCGTGCTCGACGAGGAGGTCGGGTTCATCCTGTCGATGAAGCCTGAGCTGCGCTTCGGCCAGCGCGTGTCGAGCATGAAGGCGCTGCTCGCCGAGGGCTTCGACGCGATCTTCGTCGGCTCGGGCGCGCCGCGCGGCCGCGACCTGGACATTCCCGGCCGAAAGGAAGCCAAGGCCAACATCCATATCGGCATCGACTGGCTGTCGAGCGTCTCCTTCGGCCACGTCACCAAGATCGGCAAGCGCGTCATCGTGCTCGGCGGCGGCAACACGGCGATGGATTGCTGCCGCTCGTCCAAGCGGCTTGGCGGCGAGGAGGTCACGGTCGTCGTGCGCTCCGGCTTCGAGGAGATGAAGGCGTCCCCCTGGGAGAAGGAGGACGCTATGCACGAGGGCATCCCGATCAAGAACTTCCTGGTGCCGAAGGAGTTCACGCACGAGCGCGGCAAGCTGACCGGCATCCTGTTCTCCAAGGTCGTCGCCAAGCGCGACGAGAAGGGGCGGCGCGACCTCGTCCCCTCGGGCGAGCCTGATGTCCACATCCCCTGCGACGACGTCCTCGTCGCCGTCGGCCAGGAGAACGCCTTTCCCTGGATCGAGAAGGACGCCGGCATCGAGTTCGACCGCTGGGGCCTGCCGAAGCTCGACCCCAAGACGTTCCAATCGACGAACCCGAAGGTGTTCTTCGGCGGCGATGCGGCGTTCGGCCCGAAGAACATCATCTGGGCCGTGGCGCACGGCCATGACGCCGCGGTCTCGATCGACAAGCTGCTGAACGGCGAGGACCTGAGCGACCGTCCTCCGCCCGGCGTCAACGCCGCGTCGCAGAAGATGGGCATCCACGAGTGGAGCTACGACAACCAGATCTCCCTCGACCACCGGTTCAAGGTGCCGATCAAGGACAACGCGATCACGCTGCGCAACATCAAGGAGGAGGTCGAGCTCGGCTTCGACCCGAAGCTCGCCTTCGCCGAGGCGCAGCGCTGCCTGAACTGCGACGTGCAGACGGTGTTCTCGACCGGGCGCTGCATCGAGTGCGACGCTTGCGTCGACATCTGCCCGATGGACTGCATCACCTTCACCGAGAACGGCGAGGAGCAGGACCTGCGCAAGCGGCTCACGGCGCCCGCCCTGAACGTGACCCAGGACCTCTACGTGTCGAGCGCGCTGAAGACCGGCCGGGTGATGGTGAAGGACGAGGACGTCTGCCTGCACTGCGGCCTCTGCGCCGAGCGCTGTCCCACCGGCGCCTGGGACATGCAGAAGTTCCTGGTCGACATGACCCATGCCGGGCATGCCTGCCGGCCCCCGCGGAGATCGGCGGCCTGATCCGAAGCCGCGGGACGAGCGAAGACCGACCACCCCCATTCCGAGCGGAAGCGCGCATGGCCAAGCCGATCGAGTCCGTCAACGAGTTCGTCATCAAGTTCGCCAACGTGAACGGATCGGGCTCGGCCTCCGCCAACCAGATGTTCGCGAAGGCGATCCTGCGCATGGGCGTGCCGGTGACGCCGCGCAACATCTTCCCCTCGAACATCCAGGGCCTGCCGACCTGGTACGAGATGCGCGTCTCCGAGGCCGGCTACATGGGGGCCCGCGGCGGCGTCGACATCATGGTCGCGATGAACCCGCAGACCTGGGACCAGGACGTCGCGTCGATCGAGCCGGGCGGGTACCTGTTCTACGATTCGACCAAGCCCATGCCGCGCTCCAAGTTCCGCAATGACATCACGGTCGTCGGCGTGCCGCTGACCGAGATCTGCAACCGCGAGTACACGGACGCGCGCCAGCGCCAGCTCTTCAAGAACATCGTCTACGTCGGCGCGCTCTCCGCTCTGCTCGACATGGAGGCGGCGGTCGTCGAAGGGCTGATCTCCGAGCAGTTCCGGGGCAAGGAGAAGCTGATCGAGCCCAACGTGAAGGCTCTGCACATGGGCCGCGACTGGGCGCAGAAGAACCTGCAATGCCCGCTCGGCATCCGATTGCGCCGCGCCGACAAGGTCGGCGACCGCATCTTCGTCGACGGCAACGGCGCGGCCGGCCTCGGCGCTGTCTACGGCGGCGCCACGGTCTGCGCCTGGTACCCGATCACGCCGTCCACCTCGCTCGCCGAGGCCTTCACGCGCCACTGCCGCAAGCTGCGCGTCGACCCGGCGACGGGCAAGAACCGCTTCGCGATCGTCCAGGCCGAGGACGAGCTGGCCTCGATCGGCATGGTGATCGGCGCGTCGTGGAACGGCGCGCGCGCCTTCACGACGACATCGGGCCCCGGCATCTCGCTGATGCAGGAGTTCCTGGGCCTCGCCTATTTCGCCGAGGTGCCGGCGGTGGTCTTCGACGTGCAGCGCGGCGGGCCCTCGACCGGCATGCCGACGCGCACGCAGCAGTCGGACATCATGTCCTGCGCCTACGCCTCGCACGGCGACACCAAGCACGTGCTGCTGCTGCCCGAGGACCCGCATGAGTGCTTCACCATGGGCGCCCAGGCGTTCGACCTCGCCGAGCGGCTGCAGACGCCGGTCTTCGTCATGCTCGACCTCGACATCGGCATGAACGAGCGCCTGGCGGCGCCCTTCGCCTGGGACGACTCGCGCAAGCTCGACCGCGGCAAGGTGATGACCGAGGCGGAGCTCGAGGCGGGCAAGGAGTTCGGCCGCTACCTCGATGTCGATGGCGATGGCATCCCGTACCGGACATATCCCGGCACCCATCCGACCCGCGGCGCCTTCTTCACGCGCGGCTCGTCGAAGGACCGCTACGCCAAGTACACGGAGGAGGGGCGGCACTACGTCGACAACGTGCAGCGCCTGCTGAAGAAGTTCGAGACGGCGAAGCAGTTGGTGCCCGGCCCGATCGCGCGCCAGGCCAGGCAGCCGACCCGGCTCGGTGCCATCTTCTACGGCTCGACCAGTCCGGCCATGGCCGAGGCGCTCGACCGGCTCGCAGAGCAAGGCGTCCACCTGGACACGCTGCGCGTGCGCGCCTTCCCGTTCTCGCGCGAGGTCGAGGAGTTCGTCGCCGCGCATGACCGCGTCTTCGTCGTCGAGCAGAACCGCGACGCCCAGCTGCGGGCGCTGCTGACGATCGAGTGCGGCATCGATCCCGCCCGCCTGGTGCCGATCCTCCAGTTCGACGGCTCGCCGATCACCGCGCGCTTCATCACGGAGGCGATCGCCGACAAGGCCGCTGCGGCCAAGGTGATGCCGTTCCGCAAGGTGGTGTCATGAGGGCCCCACCCCGACCCTCCCCATCGCTGCGCGACGGGGAGGGGGAAGGAAGGTCGCCGTGGCTTCTCCCTCCCCGTGCGAAGCATGGGGAGGGTCGGGGTGGGGCATTCGATCGCAAGCGCTGCGCCGGAGGACCGTTGCCGTGACCTATCTCGCCAAACCCAAGCTGCACCATCCGGCGCTGCCGACGAACAAGCTCGGCTTCACGCGGCGCGACTACGAGGGCGCGATCTCGACGCTCTGCGCGGGATGCGGCCACGATTCGATCAGCGCGGCCATCATCCAGGCGGTGTTCGAGCTCGACCTGCCGCCGCACAAGATCGCCAAGCTGTCCGGCATCGGCTGCTCGTCGAAGACGCCGACCTACTTCCTCGGCAACAGCCACGGCTTCAACAGCGTGCACGGGCGCATGCCCTCGGTGCTGACCGGCGCCAACCTGGCCAACCGCGACCTGATCTATCTCGGCGTCTCGGGCGACGGCGATTCGGCGTCGATCGGGCTCGGCCAGTTCGCGCACGTCATGCGCCGCGGCGTCAACATGACCTACATCGTCGAGAACAACGGCGTGTACGGCCTGACCAAGGGCCAGTTCTCGGCGACCTCCGACAAGGGCTCGGCGAGCAAGAAGGGCTTGCAGAACACGGACTCGCCGGTCGACATGGTGAGCATGGCGCTGCAGCTCGGCGCGACCTTCGTCGGCCGAAGCTTCTCCGGCGACAAGACCCAGCTCGTGCCGCTGATCAAGGCGGCGATCCAGCACAAGGGGGCGGCCTTCCTCGACGTCATCAGCCCCTGCGTCGCCTTCAACAACCACGCCGGATCGACCAAGAGCTTCGACTACGTGCGCGAGCACAACAAGGAGCTCAACCGGCTCGACTTCATCACCGGGCGCGCGGAGATCACCGTCGACTACGCGCCGGGCACGGTGGAGCCGGTGACGCAGCACGACGGCTCGGTGATCTTCCTGCGCAAGCTCGACGCCGGCTACGACGTGCACGACCGCATCGCGGCGATGAACGTGCTGCAGGAGCGCCAGTCGGCGGGCGAGATCGTCACCGGGCTCATCTACCTCGACCCGGAGCCGGAGGACCTGCACGCGCACCTGGCGACGGTCGACGCGCCGTTCAACACGCTGACGGAGAAGGAGCTGGTGCCGGGAGCCGCGGCGCTGGCGAAGATCAACGCGGCGAGCCGGTAGCGGGCGGCGTCACTTCACCTCGCGCACGGCGCCCTTCTTGACCAGCGCCTTGTAGAAGTCCGGCACGTCGAGCCCGGCCTTCACCTTGCGCTCGAGCTCGGCCTCCAGCTTGAGGACCGTCTTCAGCTTCGCCGCCACCGCGGCGAGCTGCGCCTGCGGCACGACCACCACGCCGTCGTAGTTGCCGACCACGACGTCGCCGGATTCGACCCGCAGGCCGCCGGCCATGACCGGCAGGCCGACCGTGCCCGGCCCGTTGCGGTCGCAGGAGGCGGGCGTGATGC
>JAEULF010000120.1 GCA_016793965.1 Alphaproteobacteria bacterium
AGCGCGTCCACGACATGCGCCCGCATCTTCAGCATGCCGAGCTCGAAAACGGCGAACAGGCCGACAGGGCCGGCGCCGACGATCACCACGTCCGTCTCGTGCGTCCCGCCCGCGGCGGGGGTCTCGAAGCTCATGCGGCGCCTCCCCTGGCACGTCGCTCGCCGGCGCGCTTCTAGCACCGATTCACGGTCTTGACCCAGATTGATGCGCGCGCGCCGGCCCTGATGCGCAGACAGGTCGCGGCCCCCAGCCGCGCGCCGCCGGCGCTTGAAGCGACCGGTCGCGGTCGCTACAACCGCCCCTGGCGCCGGGCGACCGGCGCCGCAGAGGTCACTTCGGGGGATCACCTGCGACGCTTGGCCGATCTTGCCGCCACCGAGGCTCTGGCGTCGCTGCTCGCCGCAGCAGCGGCACCCGGCGACGTCCTGGCCCTCGGCGGCGACCTCGGCGCGGGCAAGACGAGCTTCGCGCGGGCGTTCGTCACGGCGCGGTCGCGCCTGGCGGACGTGCCGCCGGAAGAGGTGCCCAGCCCGACCTATACGCTGGTGCAAGTCTACGAGCTGCCGAACGGCACGATCTGGCACATGGACCTCTATCGCATCGACCGACCTGACGACGCCTGGGAGCTCGGGATCGAGGACGCCCTGGGCCAGGCCATCCTGCTGATCGAGTGGCCGGAGCGGCTGGGCGCCTCGCTGCCGCGCGACCGGCTCGATGTCCGCCTGGCGTTGCCGCCCGACGCGGCAGGCGACGGCGCGAGAGGCGGCGCGCGGCTGGCCGCGCTGGAGCCCCAGGGCATGCTGGCGCCCCGCCTCGCCGCCGTCGCGCGCGGCTGGATGGCAGGCGCCCATGGCTGACGCCGCCGCGCAGGCCGAGCGCGCCAAGCGCATGCAGGCCTTCCTGCTGCGCACCGGCTGGGGTGCGGCGGAGCGGGCACCGCTCGCCGGCGACGCCTCGTTCCGCCGCTACCTCCGGCTGCGCGACGACGAGGGCGGAACGGCCGTGCTGATGGACGCGCCGCCGCCCAAGGAGGACATCCGCCCGTTCCTGGCGATGACACGCCTCCTCCTCGCCTTCGGCTACAGCGCGCCGCGCATCATCGCCTCCGATCCGAGCGCCGGATTGCTGCTGATCGAGGATCTCGGCGACGAGACCTACACGCGCACGCTGGCGCGCGGCGAGGCGAGCGAAGAGGCCCTCTACGCCCTGGCTGTCGACCTGCTGATCGACCTGCACAAGCGCTTCCGCCCGTCCGACGCGGCGGCTGTCACGCCGGCGCCGCCGCCCTACAACGAATCGCGCCTGCTCGCCGAATCCGACCTGTTCGTCACCTGGTACCTGCCCGCGCGCGAGGGTCGCCCGGCGCCGGCGCAGACCGACGGCGGCTTCGGCGCGGCGGTGACCGCCTCCCTGGCGCAGGTGGTGTCGACGCTGGAGCCGACGCTCGTGCTGCGCGACTTCCACGTCGACAACCTGATGTGGCTGAAGGATCGCGGCGGCCTCAAGGCGTGCGGCCTGCTCGACTACCAGGACGCCGTGATCGGCTCGCCCGCCTACGACCTCGTCTCGCTGCTGGAGGACGCGCGCCGCGACGTGCCGGCGCCGCTGCAGCAGGCGATGATCAACCGCTACCTCAAGGCCTTCCCCGACATCGACCCGAAGGCCTTCCGCGCCGCCTATGCCGTCCTCGGCGCGCAGCGCAACCTCAAGATCATCGGCATCTTCACGCGGCTGTCCCGGCGCGACGGCAAGAGCCAGTACCTGCCGCACATCGCCCGCGTCTGGCGCCTGCTAGAGGGCGACCTCCGCCACCCGGCCTGCGAGCCCATCCGCGACTGGCTCGATTCCGCCGTGCCGCCGCAAACCCGCACCGTCCCGAGCTGAGGCCGCCGATGACCGGAGCAACCGCAGACGCCAGGATCACCTCCGCCATGGTGCTCGCCGCCGGCATCGGCAAGCGCATGCGGCCGCTCTCCGACAGCTGCCCGAAGCCGCTGCTCAAGGTCTGCGGACGGACCATGCTCGATCACTCGCTCGACCGCCTGGCGGCCGTCGGCGTCAAGGAGGCCGTGGTCAACACGCACCACCTCGGCACGCTGGTCGCCGGTCACCTAAGCACGCGCAAGGGCCTGCCGCGCATCCACCTGTCGCCGGAGGACGAGCTGCTGGAGACCGGCGGCGGCGTCGCGGAGGCGCTGCGCCGCTTCCCCACGGTGCTCGGCGGCGGGCCGTTCTACGTCGCCAACGGCGACGTGATCTGGCTCGACGGCGCGTCGAGCGCGCTCGGCCGCATGGCGGCAGCCTGGGACGACGGCGCCATGGACGCGCTGCTGCTGCTGCACGCCACCGTCTCGGCGTTCGGCTACGACGGTCCCGGCGACTTCATGATGGACGGCGACGGCCGCATCCGCCGCGCCAAGCCGCTGGAGGTCCTGCCCTTCCTCTACACCGGCGTCCAGGTGCTGCACCCCCGCCTCTTCGCCGGCGCGCCGCCGGGCGCCTTCTCGCTCAACCGCCTCTACGACGCCGCGATCGAGGCAGGGCGCCTCTGGGGCATCCGGCACGACGGCATCTTCTACCACGTCGGCACGCCCCGCGCGCTCGACTTCGCCGACCGCACGCTGCAAGATCCGGAGATGCGCGCCGCGTTCTTCTGAGCGGCCGGCGGCACAAGCGGAGCGACGGCATGGGCCGAACGTCAGGCGCGTCCGACGGTCTCTACGACAGCGACTTCCTGGCCTGGACGTCGGACCAGGCGCGCCGGTTGCGCGCGCTGGCGCGCAGCGGCAGCAATGTCGATCTCGACCTCGCTCACCTGGCCGAGGAGGTTGACGACATGGGCCGCAGCCAGATCCAAGCGGTCGAATCCCTGGTCGCGAACGTCATTGCCCATCTCCTCAAGATCGAGCATGCCTCTGCCTCGCAGCCGCATGCCCATTGGCGCGTCGAGATCGCCGCGTGGCGCGGCGACATCGCTGCGCGGCTCGATGACAGCCCGTCGATCCGCGGCAGGCTGGATCTGGAACGCGCATACAGGCGCGCCGCGGCGATCGTCCGCATCTCCCTGCGGGAGCACGAAGGCCGCATGGTGGACCTGCCCGAGCTGTGCCCCTTCGCTCTGGAGCGGATCCTCGACCAAAGCTGGTATCCCGGCGCGCCGACGCTGCCTCGCTGACGGTGCGCCATGCCCGTCTGGACGATCCCCGCCGGCGTGCCGTTCCTCGACGCGCTCGCCCGGAGCCTCGTCGGCGCGCGCGACGAGCGCGATCCGCTGGCGCTGGCGCGCGCGACGATCCTGGTGCCGACGCGGCGCGCCGTGCCGGCGCTGCGCGAGGCCTTCCTGCGCGCCGGCGACGGGAAGCCGCTGCTGCTGCCGCGGATCATGCCGCTCGGCGAGATCGACGCCGAGGACGCGGCGATCGGCGACGCCGAGGAGGGCGGGAGCGGCGGCGACCTGCCGCCGGCGATCGGCGCTTCGGCGCGCCAGATCCTGCTCGCGCGGGCGCTGCTCAAGATCGACGGCGACCGCCAGCTCGACCAGGCGCTGGGCCTGGCGTCCGAGCTCGGCCGCCTGCTCGACCAGGTGCAGACCGAGGGCCTCGATCTTGGCCGGCTTGAAACCCTGGTGCCTGCGGAGCTGGCCGTCCACTGGCAGCGCACGCTGGCGGTGCTGCGCATCCTCGCCGAGCACTGGCCCGGCCTGCTCGCGGCCGAGGGCGCGATCGACCCGGCCGAGCGGCGCAACCGGGCGCTGCTGGCCCAGGCGGAGGCCTGGCAGAAGGCGCCGCCGGCCGATCCGGTGATCGCGGCGGGATCGACCGGCTCTGTGCCGGCGACCGCAGCATTGCTCGCCGTCGTCGCGACGCTGCCGCAGGGGGCGGTGATCCTGCCCGGCCTCGACCGCGCCATCGCGGCAGCGGAATGGGAGCGCATCCGCGACCACGAGCCGACGCATCCGCAGCACGGCCTCGCCCGCCTGCTGCAGCACCTCAAGGTCGATCCGGCGGACGTGCCGGACTGGCCCGGTGCCGGCCGGCCGAGGCCGGAAGCCGAGGCGCGCCGCGCGCTGCTGCGCCAGGCGCTGCGCCCGGCGGAGACGACCGGCGCCTGGCAGGAGATCGCCGCCGGCCGCGTCGCCGTGCCGCCGGAGGCGCTCGACGGGCTGACCTTGATCGAGTGCGCCAGCCCGGAGGAGGAGGCATCGACCGTCGCCGTGCTGATGCGCGAGACGCTGGAGACGCCGGGCGCCACGGCGGCGCTG
>JAEULF010000145.1 GCA_016793965.1 Alphaproteobacteria bacterium
AACGAAGCGGCGCGCCGGGCGATGGGGAGCATCGCGAGAGCCGCGCTGCAGAAGGCGGCGCGCGCCGGCGTCGGCAGCAGGCGCACGTGGCTCGCCACCAGCGCAGGGGCGCGCAGCGCGCTGCCCGGTGCCGGCTCTCCGAGCCAGCGTCGGATGTCCGCGCCGGCGAAGGGCGTCGCTGCGCGGTTGCTGCCGCGCAGGATCAGGTGCAGCGCCTGGCCGGGGACGGCAAACTGCGGCCGACGCGCCGCGCCGTCCCGCCATTGCGGTCCTCCTGAAGCGACGGAATCCCGCAGCGGCCTGCTCGGCGGGAAAAGATGTAGGGCCTCGATTCCGACTAGCGATTGGCGATCAGAACGGCGTCCGCGCGATCGGCAGCTTGAAGCTGAAGGTCGTGCCCGCGCCGGGCGCGCTCTCCACCGCGAGGGCGCTGCCGTGCAGCTCGATCAGCGAGCGGCAGAGGACGAGGCCGAGGCCGGTGCCGCTCTCGCCGCCGGTGCCGCGGGTGCGCTGCTCGCGGTCGCTGTCGAAGAGCTGCGGCAGGCGGTCGTCGGGGATGCCGACGCCGGTGTCGCGCACGGCGATCACGGCGTCCGTCCCGTCCACGGCGGCGCTGACCTCGACCCGTCCCTGGCGCGGCGTGAACTTGAGCGCGTTGCCGACGAGGTTGCGCAGCACGGCGTCGAGCATCGCGCGGTCGGCCTGGACGGCGAGGCGCGGCGGGATCGCGGCGCCGAGCGCGATCGCCTTCTGCTCGGCCAGCGGGCGGAGGACCTGGAACAGGTCGTGCAGCATCGGCTCGATCTCCACGCGCTCGGGCTGCGGCTTCAGCCCCTCCATCTGCGCGCGCGCCCAGAGCAGCAGGTTGCGCAGCAGCGCCACCAGCGCGTTGCCGCCCTCCTTCACCATGGCGGCGTAGCGGCGCGCCTTGGCGAGGTCGGGCGGGGCGCGCTGCAGCTCCTGCTCGATCAGCTCGGCGAAGCCGATGATGGCGGTGAAGGGCGAGGAGACGTCATGCGCGATGACCGAGAGCAGGCGCGACTTCGTGGCGTTGGCGCGGCGCAGCCGGCTCGCCGCCGCCTCGAGCTCGGCGGTGCGCTGCGCGACGCGCTCCTCCAGCGCTGCATTGGCGACGCGGATCTCGCTGAGCAGCAGCTGGTTGTCGAAGCCGACGGCGACCTGGCGCAAGAGGACGGCGGCGCGGCCGAGGCCGGAGCCCGGCCCGTCCGCGCCGTTGAGGTCCGCGCCGCGCAAGAGCAGGACGAGCCCGTGACCCTGCGGCGTGGCGACGAAATGGGCGGCGTCGGAGTCCTGCCGCGCGGTCTCGCGGGCGGCGAAGGCCTGGTCGGCCAGGGGCCACCACGCCTCGGCCGTGGGCAGCAGCGCCTCCTCGCCGTCCGGCAGCGGCGCCAGCCAGGACGGCATCTCGCGCCCGCGCGTCAGCCCCGCGAGCGCGCCGGTCGCGGCGATCAGGCGGATCTCGCCCGGCCGCTCGCGCGGCTCGGCCAGCACGACGCCGTCGCGCGCCGCGGCGCCGTCGCCGGCCGCGGCCGGCGCCAGAACGTCGCCGAGGCAGCGCAGCGCCCGCGCGCCGAAATCGGCCAGCCCGCCGGCCCCCGACAGGATCGCGGCGGCCTCGATCACCAGCTCCAGGCCGCGCCGGTGCTCGTCGATCGAGCGGATCTGGCTGTAGGAGCGCAGCGAGGTCGCCAGCGCCGTGTGCAGCCGCGCATGCGTCAGCTCGGTCTTCGCGCGGTAGTCGTTGATGTCGTAGGCCTGGATCACCTCGGCCTCCGGCGCCTGGCCCGGCTCGCCGGTGCGCAGGATGATGCGCACCCCGGCATTGCGCAGCGTCTCGCGGATCCAGCGCGCGAGCGCCAGGCCGGCGTCGTCGGTCTCCATGACGACGTCGACGAAGGCCACGGCGATGTCACGGTTGGCCTGCAGGATGGGCTTCGCCTCGGCGGCGCTGCGCGCGCCGAGCAGGGCGACCTTGCGGCCGGCAAAGGCGAAATCGGCGAGGACCAGACGGGTGACCTGATGCACGGCCGGATCGTCGTCGACGACCAGCACCTTCCACGGCGGCAGCTCGCGTCCCGCCGGCGGCGATGCCCGGGAAGCCAGCACCAGTCGCGTGGCCTTCGAGCCGATCGCGTTCGCGCGAGCCATCCGCTCCGCCTTGATGGGCTGCCGCGCAGGCGGCACGTCCGTGACCGGCGCATGATACATGACGCGCCGGCCGTGTCAGCCGCCGGCATCGGCCAACGCGCGATCCCCTGGACCCTTGGACCATGACCCCACCGCCCGCGGCGCCGGCCGCTCCGCACCCGGCCGCGACCTATGACCGGACGGCGCCTGCCTGGACGCGCCGCCCGCCGCTCGACGGCGCGATCGACGCCGATGCCTGCGTGATCGGCGCCGGCTACACCGGGCTCAGCGCCGCCCTGACGCTGGCCGAGCGCGGCCGGCGCGTGGTCGTGCTGGAGGCGCAGGAGGTCGGCTGGGGCGCCTCCGGCCGCAATGGCGGCCAGGCGCTGAGCGGCTTCCAGCCGGAGATGGCGGCACTGCGCCGCGCGGTCGGGGCGGCGGACGCCGGGAGCCTCTGGGAGCTCGCCGAGAGCGCCAAGGCGCTGCTGCGGGCGCGCATCGCGCGCTACGCCATCGCGTGCGACCTGCGCCCCCGCGCGCTCTACGCCGCGCTGACGCGTGGGCGGCTGGCCTCCCTGGAAGCCGTCGGCGCCGACCTGGCGCGGCATCACGGCTATGATCGCTGGCGCATCGTCCGCGGCGCGGAGCTGCGCGCGCTGGTCGACAGCCCGCTCTATGTCGGCGGCCT
Organism: Alphaproteobacteria bacterium; assembly: GCA_016793965.1. GTDB lineage: Bacteria > Pseudomonadota > Alphaproteobacteria > JAEULF01 > JAEULF01 > JAEULF01. Next base: position 2,837 of record JAEULF010000145.1, read on the forward strand.
GGTCGATGAGGACGCTGCGCATCTCCACCCCCTGAAGCTCGCGCGCGGCCTCGCGCGCGCCGCCGAGACGCTCGGCGCCCGGCTGTTCGAGGGATGCCCGGCCGTGGCGGTGACGCCGGGCAGCGCGTCAGGCCCCGCACGCGTGCGCACGGCCGAGGGCGAGGTGCGCGCCGGCGCCGTCCTGCTCTGCGCCAACGCCTATCTCGGCGGCCTCGTGCCGGCCGCCGCGCGCTTCGTGCTGCCGGTGGCGACCTTCGTGGCGGCGACGGCGCCGCTCGGTGCCCGCGCGCAGGCGCTGATCCCCGGCGACGTCGCGGTGGCGGAAGCGCGGCCCATGCTCAACTATTTCCGCCTGGACGCGGAGGGAAGGCTGATCTTCGGCGGCGGCGGCGACGTGGCCGCGCGCATCCCCGGGGATCCCGGTGCCGTGCTTCGCAAGCGGTTGCGCGCGGTCTTCCCGCAGCTCGGCGCGGTGCCGTTCGAGAGCGCCTGGGGCGGGCTCGTCGCTTTGACCCGCTCGACGGCGCCGCAGCTCGGCCGCTTGCCCGGCGGCCTCTCCTGGGCGCATGGCTATTCCGGGCACGGCCTGCTGCTGTCGAGCCTGTGCGGCCAGATCCTGGCCGAGGCAGCGGACGGCGACACCGCCCGCTTCGATCTGCTCGCGCGCCTGCCGCACCGCCCCTTCCCGCCGGCGGGCCGCGTGCGCGCGGCCCTGCTGCACGCGGTCGCGGCGGCCGTGCGGTTCAAGGAGGCGCTATGAGCCGCTGGCGCCGGCGCGCGCCAGCTCGTAGAGCGCCACGCCGGCGGCGACGGAGACGTTGAGGCTGTCGATGCCGGCGATTCCCGCGGCGGCGTCGGCCATGGGCAGGCGGGCGAGGCGCGCGCAATGGTCGCGCACGTTCGGGCGGAGCCCGCGATCCTCCGCGCCGAGCACCAGGGCGACGCGCTGCGGCATTGCCTCAGGTCCGGCGGCCAGCGCGTCGGCGAGCGTCATCTCGGCCGTGGCGTCGAGGCCGACGACCAGGAAGCCGCCCTGGCGCAGCTCGGCGAGCGCCCGCGCGATGTTGACCTCGCGCAGATAGGGCACCTGCTCGACCGCGCCCGAGGCCGCCTTGGCGAGAGCGCCCCACGGCTCCGGCGCGTGCCGCGTCTGCACCACCATGGCAGCGGCGCCGAAGGCGGCGGCCGTGCGCAGCATGGCGCCGACGTTGCGCGCGTCCGTCACCTGGTCGAGCACCAGCGCCACGACGCGGCCGCTGGGCGGCCGGGGCGCTGCGTCCAGCAGCACCTCCAGCCCTTGCTCCGGCAGCCCGTCGGCCATCAGCGCCAGGCCCTGATGCACCGCGCTGCCGGGCAGCCAGCGGTCGAGCGTCGCGCGCTCGACGACCTCGGCCTCGATGCCGCGCGACGCCGCAGCCGCTGCGATCGCGCCGTCGGCGTCGGCGTCGTCGGTGCCGATGGCGGTGCCGATGGCGGCGCCGACGGCGGCGTCGCAGACCACCAGGCGCCGGCAGCGCCGGCGCGGGTTTGCGAGCGCGGCGAGCACTGCATGGGTGCCGTAGAGCCAGCCGGCGCCGGGCGGCAAGGCGGGCGCCGGGATCGCCGGCTTGGCCTGGGCATGCGGCCAGAAGCCGCGCTTGCCCGGCGGCTTGCCGGCAGTTTGCTCCGTCGGCGCGGGCGGCATGTCGGCGGGCGAGGGTGCGCGCGGCGTGTCGAAGAGCGCGCGCGGCGGCGCATGCTGCCGGGTCGCGGCGGCGCTGTCCGGCCGCTGCGGACGCCGGCCGCGCATCGGCCGCTCGTCGCGCTGGCCGCCGGGGCGCTCCTCGCGACGGCCTTCACGCCGACCGTCTTGCCGATCGCCGGAGCGGAAGCCGGGATTGCGGTCTCGGTTGCCGTCCGGGCGACCGTCCTGCCGTCCCTCCGGCCGCTGGCGCTGGCCGGCGGTCTGCCCGCCCTTGGCCTGCTGCGGCCGTTGCCGGCCCGTGCCGGCCGGGCGCGCTGCGCCGTCGCGCGGAGAGCCGCCCCTGGGACCTTGGCCCCTGGGACCTTGGCCCCTGGGACCTTGGCCCCGGGGATTGCGGCCCCGGGGACCGCCGTCGCGCGGACCGGAGCCCGGTCCGCCAAAACGCGGCTTTCGCCCCTTGCCACCTTTGCCGGCCATGCCTTGCGATCCTTGCTGCGATGTTTGCCGGCAGAGCCGTGACCGACCCGATGCCGGTTGACAAGCCCTGAACCGCGCCGTACCTCCGGCACCGCCGCGCCGGGACCGTGAAACGGCGGCGCGGCGCGGTCGTGCGGAGGGGTGCCCGAGTGGTTAAAGGGGACGGACTGTAAATCCGTTGGCATTGCCTACGCTGGTTCAAATCCAGCCCCCTCCACCATCGCATGCGGATCGGCTAGACTGCGCTCGCCCGGCGAGCGACGCGGAGCCGGCGACGCTCGGCAGGCGCCCGGGCGGGTGTAGCTCAATGGTAGCGCAGAAGCCTTCCAAGCTTACGACGAGGGTTCGATTCCCTTCACCCGCTCCAGCGCGCGCCGCGGTGGGACTGCGCATCGCCCGCGCCGGCGGGCGCCAGCAACCGTGTTGGCGCTCTCCCTCTGGGCGCTCTCCCTCTGGGCGCTCTCCCTCTGGGCGGTATCCCTCTTGACCGTATCCAGCGGCCGAGGCATACCCCGCAACCGCGCGGCAGGCAGCCATTGGGCACGCCTGCCGCTGCCGTCTCGGATGCCTCCCATTCGCTGTCCGGGGGGACGCGCCTCTGGGCGGCTCGGCACATTTCGCGTCGCATCACCTCCGTCTCCCATAGCCTTGAAGGACCGTGGTCATGGCCAAAGAGAAGTTCGAGCGGACGAAGCCGCACTGCAACGTTGGCACGATCGGTCACGTTGACCATGGGAAGACGTCTCTGACGGCAGCGATCACGAAGATCCTGGCGAAGACGGGGGGCGCGACGTTCACGGCGTA
>JAEULF010000159.1 GCA_016793965.1 Alphaproteobacteria bacterium
CAGCGCGAAGGTCGCGGTCTGCAGCGCGTGCTCGTAGCGGCTGATCTGGTAGCCGCCGATGCCGCCTCCTTGCTGCGCCTTCAGCAGGCCGAGGATGCGGTCGACCTGGCCCTTCTCGTGCTCCGCCTCCGTCTTGAAGAGAAGCTGGTAGTCCTCCGCCGTGCCGTCCGCCATGCGCACGAAAGACACAGTCCGATCCATCGCCGATCCGTCCATCGCGTCCCCCCGTCTGCCTCTGCATGCCCGGCCCGGCGCTTGCGCAGGGACCGGACAACCCGACCATCCTAGCAAGCGGACGCCGGGGACGCACGGGCGCTCTGACCGGCCGGGCAATGGCAGAGGTTACCCCGAGGTCCCGGCGCCGACCATCGGACTGGGCGCAAGCACATCGGACGGCGTCGGTCAGAGGGCCAATCCGGTCAGCGCGAACGATGCTCCGCGCGTGCCAGCGTCGGTCACCCCTTCCCGGTGCGACCAAGCAACGCGTCGATCTTGCCGACCAAGCGCTCGAAGCGCACGGGCTTCGTGTCGAAGTCGTCGGCGCCTGCGGCGATGGCCTTCTCGCGGGCGCCGACGAGCGCGTGCGCCGAGAGGGCGAGGATGGGGACGGTCGCTGTCGCCGGGTCGGCCTTGAGCAGGCGCGTCGCCTCCCAGCCGTCGAGCACCGGGAGGTCGAGGTCCATGATCACCAGCGCCGGCTGGTCGCGGCGCACCGCATCGATCCCGGCCTGGCCGTCGCCGGCCACGGCGATCACATGGCCGCGGCGCTCCAGGCGCGCCTTCAGCATGTAGACGTTGTCATCGTTGTCCTCGACATAGAGGATCAGGGCCATAGTCGGCTCCGGCGGTCAGGGTGCTTCATTGGCGGGCGGCCGGCGCTGCTCGACGTGCTTCGCCATCTCGGCGAGCAGCGTCTCCTGCGTGACGGGCTTGACGAGATAGCCGGCGGCCCCGAGCTTGCGCGCGCGCTCCTGCTCGTCGACGACGGTGACCATGACGACCGGGATGTCGGCCAGCTCCGCGTCGGCGCGGATCGCCGCCAGCAGGTCCCAACCCGACAGGTCGGGCAGCATGACGTCCACCGTGATCGCCGCAGGCCGCTCCTTGCGCGCCATCTGGAGGGCCTGGACCGGCGAGACGACCGGCGTCGCGTCGTAGCCGCCGCGCTCGAGGGCGGCGACCAGGAGCTCGCGATCGACAAGGTCGTCCTCGACGACCAGGACCATGCCCGCGCCCTGGCGTGCCGGGCCGATGCGCGCCGGCTCGGCGGGAGCCGGGGCCGGCTCGAACCGGGCCGGGACGACGAGCGAGAAGGTCGAGCCCACGCCCGGCGTGCTGCGCACGGCGATGTCGCCGCCCATCAGCCGCGCGATCCGCCGGCTGATGGCGAGGCCGAGACCGGTGCCGCCGAAGCGGCGCGAGATCGTCTGGTCGGCTTGCGAGAACTCGCGGAACAGCTTCGCCATGTGTCCCGGCGGAATGCCGATCCCCGTGTCGGCGACGTCGAAGCGCAGGTTGCCGCTCTCGCGCCGCGCCGACAGCCGGACAGCGCCGTCCTTCGTGAACTTGCAGGCGTTGCTGAGCAGGTTCAGCAGGACCTGGCGCAGCTTGGTCACGTCGGTGCGCAGCATGCCGATGTCCGCGCCGATCTCCAGGCTGAACGCGTTGCGGTTGCGCTTGGCGAGCGTCTCCGCCGTGTAGCCGATGTCCTCCAGGAACGGCCGCAGCTCGAGATCGAAGGCCTCGAGCGTCAGGCGCCCTGCCTCGATCTTCGAGAGGTCGAGGATGTCGTTGATCAGCGACAGCAGGTGCTCGCCCGCGCGATTGACGCGCGACAGAGGCTCCGCCAAGGGGCTGCCATCCTCCGTCCTGGCGTCCTCGAGCAGCATGCCGGAGATGCCGATGATGGCGTTGAGAGGCGTGCGCAGCTCGTGGCTCATGCGCGCCAGGAACTCCGACTTCGCCATGTTGGCGCGCTCCGCCTCGTCGCGCGCCGCCTGCAGCTCCGCGCGCCGGCGCAGCTCGTCGGAGTAGTCGTACATGATGTTGTAGTAGAAGGCCGACTGGCCGCTCTGGTCCCGCACGGTGCCGGCCGTGCTGTGCACGGGGAAGACGCGGCCCTCGGCGTCGCGCACGTGAAGGATTCCCGTCCAGCTGCCGCCGCGCGCCAAGGCTTCCTCGAGCGATCGAGTCGTCTCCGCGTCGCGCTCGACAATGAGCGCGTCGAGCGTGCCGTCCAGGAGCGCCTCGCGCGACATCTTGAAGATCTTCGCATGCGCGTCGTTGACGTAGACGAGGCGATGGTCGAGGCCGGCAATGCCGATCGCCTGGTCCGAGGTCTCGATCACGCGCTGGAAGCGCCGCATCGCGTCCTCGGCTTCCTTGGCGCGCGTGATGTCCTGGACCACGCCCAGCATGTTGGACGGCTTGCCGGCCGCGTCGCGCACGACGTCGCCCTGCTCGCGCAGCCAGTGCACGGAGCCGTCGGGCCAGACCACGCGATGCTCGATGTCGTAGCTTGCCACGCCGTCGATGCAGGCCTTGACCGCGTGCTCGACCTTGCCGCGGTCGTCCGGGTGCACGGCCGCGACGAAGTTCTCGTAGCTCGTCTCCAGCTCGCCCGGCGCGTGCCCGAACAGCGGCGGGATGCCCTCCGACCAGAACAGGTCACCGGTCCGGATGCTCCAGTCCCAGGTGCCGATCCGCGCGAACACCTGGCTGCGATGCAGGCGGTCCTCGCGGTTGGCGCGCTCCACGGTGATGCCGGCCCACAGGCCGAGCAGCCGCATGAAGCGGAGGTCAACGTCGTCGAAGCCCCCGTCGCGCTTGCGCGCGGAGGAGAAGTTGATGGTGCCGTAGAGCTTGTCGAAGGCGCGGATCGGCGCGCCGATGTACGTCTCCAGGCCGAACGCCCGGTAGCAGGGATGGCCGCTGAACGGCGCCAGCGTCATGTCGGACGAGGCCACGACGTCGCCGCGCTCGACGGTGGCCTGGCAGTAGGTGGCGCCGAGATCGAAGGTCTGCCCGGGCGCCAAGAGGCCAGGCGGCGCCAGGCAGTGCTCGACGGTGTAGGTGCTGCCCTCGATCCGGCTCACGATCGCGATGTCGAGGCCGAGATGCCGCGAGGCGATCTCCAATGCGTACTCCAGCTGGTCGGCGATGGTCTTGGCGGGCGCGGCGGCGATCTGGGTCAGCATGCCCATCGCCTCCACGGTGCGAACGAGCACGCGCTCCGCCTCCTTGCGCAGGCGGATGTCGCGAACCGCAGCGATCGCCATGCGGCCCTCGGGCATGGCGATGGGGCTGGCATTGACCTCGACCTGCACCTCGTCGCCGCCGGCCGTCAGAGCGACGAGCTCGGCGGTGCGGATCAGCTTGCCGGCCTGCGCGCTCTCGATCGTCTCGCGCAGCAACGCCGCGAGCGCGTCCTCGGCGCCCGCGGCGAAGGCGTCGCGCACCGCGGCGCCGACCAGTGCCGCGCGCGGCCGGCCGAACAGGCTCTCGGCGCGGGCGTTGGTCAGCGCGATCCTCCCGTCCGGATCGATCAGGATCATGGCATCGGGGGCGGAGTCCAGGAGTGCCTGCGTGCGCGCGGCCGTGGTCTTCACGATGGTGATGTCGGTCAGCAAGTTCGCGATCATCCCGTCCGGCATCGTGTACCAGCGGGACTCGACGATGCGCCCCCCCGGCATCGCGAACTCGGCGCGTGCCGCAATGCGGCCGCTCAGCACCTCCTCCAGCCTGCGCGCGGCGAGCGCGGCCGGCTCGCCTGGCCCGTACCACCCGAACTCCGCCGCGCGGAGCGTCAGGCTGCCGAGGTCCCACGTCTCGCCGTGCTCCGGGGCGGCGGCGCCGCTCCAGTCGAAGTACTTCGGGTTGACCAGGACGATGCCGCCATTCCGGTCGAACACGGCGAAGGCCTGATCGACGGAATCGATCATCGCTTGCATGATCGCCGAGGTGCGCGCGATCTCGCGATCGCGGGCGCGCAGCGTCTCCTCGGCCTCCTTGCGCCGGCGGATGTCGCGCAGGGAGGCGACCGCCATGACGCGGTCCTCGTCGAGCGCCAGCGGGCTCATCTTGATCTCGACGGGGATCTCGCTGCCGCCGCCGCCGGCCAACGTCATCTCCGCGGCATCCGATCCGAGCTCCGTGCCCGAATCCGAAAGAGTGACGCCGAGCATGGCGGAGATCCGTTGCCGGTCCGGACCCGCGAAGCGCGTCTGGATCGCCGTGCCGATCAGGTCGACGCGCGCGATGCCGAGCAGGTCGTGCGCCTGCTTGTTGGACAGCACGATCTTGCCGCCATGGTCCACGAGCAGCATGCCGTCGGGCGCCGATTCCAGGACCGCCTGGACGCGGTCCGCCGCGGCCCTCACCTCCGTCACGTCCGCGATCGTCGTCGCGAACATGCCGTTCGGCATCGGGAACCAGGCAACCTCGTAGATCTTGCCCGACGGCGGCCGGAACTCCCCTTTGCTCACCGTCGCGGCGGTCGTGATCTGGGCGCTGCGACGGCGCACGATCTCTCCGACGTCGCCCGGCCCGTACCATCCCTTGCGCGCGAGGCGGCTGATGACGTCAGGCAGCGCTACCTTCAGGTCCTGGACGTCGGCGAGGCTTGTGCCGGTCAGGGCCAGATATGCGGGATTGGCGAGCATCAGTCTTTGCTGCGCGTCATAGACGGCGATGCACTGGTCGACCGACTCGACCAGGGCGACCAGCAGGGAGGATGTCTCCGCCAGCTCGTGCTCGCGCGCGAGGAGCGCGCTCTCTGCTGCCTTGCGCGCGCTGATGTCGCGTAGCGCGAGGACCGTCGCCAATCCGTCCTGCATCTGCACGCGGCTCGCTTTCGCCTCGATCGGGAAGCTGCGCCCGCCGACGTCCCTGGCGATGCACTCGATCGCGCCGGTCGGGACTCCGGCATCGGCCGGGTTCAGGACGTCGAGCAGGCGTTCGACGCTCCCCGATTCGCTGCCCTCGTCGAGCAACGAGGTGACGGGCAGCCCCGCAAGGTCTTTGTGGCGCAGGCCGAACAGCGCCTGCGCCTGGATGTTCGCCGAGGCGATCTTGCCGTGATTGTCGACGACGAGCATGGCGTCGGGTGCCGCGTCGAGCACGGCCTGCACGCGCTCGCCGGCAGCCTTGATCGTCGTGATGTCGGCGGCCGCCGACAGGTACATGCCGTTCGGCATGCGCAGCCAGCGCGACTCGAGGATCCGGCCGTCTTGAGCGCGCAGCTCGCGGCGCAGCGGGTGCAGCGCTCCCGTCAGCTCCGCGTGCCGCCGGCGGACCGCGTCCTCGGTCTGGTCCGCGCCGTACCATCCGCGATCGGCGGCATTGCGGATCATGTCGGACAGCGTCAGCTGCCGCATCTTGACCTGGGCGTCGTCGAAGCCGAACAGATCCTGGTAGCGGCGGTTCGCCAGGACGATGCGATGCTCCGCGTCGAACACGGCGAAGGCCTCGTCGACCGCTTCGAGCATGGTCGTCAGGATCGACGAGGTCTGCGCGAGCAGGTGGTCGCGCGCGCGCAGCGCCGCTTCGGCGCTCCTGCGCTCGCGGATGTCGCGCAGCGACAGGATCGTCATCGGACGGCCCGCTGTCTTGACGCGCCGGTAGCTCGCCTCGATCGGAATGGAGCCGGTCTTGGCGTTCTGAAGCGCGCACTCGATCGGCCTCCCGACATCTGCCAGCGGGAAGCGGATGGCTTTGGCCAGGGAATCGGCGCCCTCCGGCTCGGCCTTGCGATCGAGCAGCGTGGGGAAGGAACGTCCGACCAGGTCGCTGCGGGCGAGATCCAGCAAGTCGGCGGCCTGGGCGTTCGCCATGGCGATCTGGCCGGTGCGATCGACGAGCAGCATGCCGTCGGGCGCTGCCTCCAGCATCGTCTGCGCCAGTTGCGACACTTCCTTGATCGACGTTATGTCGGTGATGGTAACGGCGGCATTGCCGTTCTGCAGGAAGTGCCAGCGCGCCTCATGGGTGAAGCCGTCGGGCGTCGTGAACTCCCGCCGCTGTCCCGGCGCGCTCGCCAACAGCTCCCGCATCCGGTCTCGGGAATGGGCCAGCGGATCGCCCGTGCCGTACCAGCCGAGATCCGCTGCGCGCTTCACGATCGCCTCGATGGTGACGTTCGGGCCGTCTCCGAACGGCATCTCGTCGATGCGCATGAGCGACCGATAGCGCCCGTTGGCGAGCACCATGCGGCCGGTCTCGTCGAATACGGCTACGGCATGATCGACCGCCTCGATCACCGTCTGCAGGAGCTTCGCGGACCTCTCGATCTCGCGCTCCGCGGCCTTGCGCGCGCGGACGTCGCGGATGGCAGCGATCGCCATGCGCCCGCCCGGCATCGCGATCGGGTTGATGCTGATCTCGACGGCGACCGCCGTGCCGGCAGCGTCGACGGCGTCGATCTCGGCCGATCTCGGCTTCGTTTCGGCATCCCCGGATGCGATGGCCGCGCCGGCGAGCTCTAGGAACTGCGCGGAGCCGCTTGCTGCGAACAGCTTGCCGGCCGGGTGGCCGACCAGGTCCGAGCGCTGGCGGCCGAACAGCGTCTCTGCCTGCCGGTTGGCCTGGACGACCTCCCCCGTGCGATCGAGCAGCAGCATCGCGTCCGGCGCCGACTCGATCACGGCTTGGGCTTGCCGAGCCGCGTTCCTGAGGTCGGTCACGTCGTTTCCCGCGACCACCCACATCTGGCCGTCGAGCCGGTGCCACCGGTTCGCGACGATGCGGCCGTCGGGCATCTGGAACTCGCTGCGCAGCGCCGATCGGTCGCCGAGCAGGCGCGTCATGCGCGCGTCGGCGAGCGCCTCCGGGTCGCCCGGCCCGTGCCAGCCGGCCCTCGCCATCGAGAGGACGACCTCGCGCAGCGTGACCGTGCCTGCGGCGGCGCGCTGTTCGTCCAGCCCGTGGTCCTCGCGGTAGCGACGGTTGCACAGCAGCAGCCGGTCGGTTCGGTCGTAGACCGCGATCGAGGTGCGCACGGCCTCGATCACGCCGCTGAGGATCGCCGTCCGCTCGGCGAGCGCGCTCTCCGCCTGCTCCCTCGCGGCGATCGGCGCGGCGACGCGGCGCGCCAGGAGACCGCCGACGAGGGCGATCGCCAGGCCGCAGCCGAGCGAGACGAGGGCCGCACTCTCGAGCGATTCGCCGATGCTCGCGATCGAGCGGCGCGCGACGAGGGCCATGCCGAGCGACGGGATCGGCTCGAAGGCGATGACGAGGTCGACGCCCTTCGGCGTCGTGAACCGATCCGTGCCGCGGTTGCCGGCAAGCGCGGCACGCTCCGGCCAGGATGCGCGCGGGTCCTCGCGCAGGGCAATTGCGGACAGCCCGTCCTGCGGGCCGATGTCCATCACCTCCCGGAAGCCCTGGCCGTCGGCGACGGTCAAGGTCACGCGGACCGAGTCGAGATCGCCGGCGACGTCGCCGTAAGCCGCCGTCAGGTCCTGCAGGATCTCGGCGCGAACCTGGGCGGCGCTCTCCGTGCCGCGCGCTTCGGCCAGGCTGCGGGCCAGGGCGTCGATGACGCGCGCCTGCCGCGCCGTGGCCAAGCCGAGATCCTGGCGCGCCGCGCTCATCGCCGATCGGTACATGATCCAGTCGGCGACCCCGCCCATCACGATCACGACCACGATCATGACCCCGACCAGCTCGACGACCTTGCCGCGCTGCGAGAGCCGCATCCGCCGGAACATTCACGCCACCCGATGGCTGCGTGCCGCGCCTCCCGCCAGCATTGCCGTCGCGGCAGCGGCGGGGAGCGGCCTGGAGAAATGGTAGCCCTGGCCGAAGTCGGCGCAGAGGTCGCGCAGCGCCGCGTGATCCTGCGCCGTCTCGATGCCTTCGGCGACGACGTCCATGCCGACCTCGTGCGCCAGGCTGACGATGCAGCGGACGATCGAGCGGTTGCGGTCATGGCCGCCGATGCCGCGCACGAAGGACTGGTCGATCTTCAGCGTGTCGAACGGGAGTTGCTGCAGGTAGGAGAGCGAGGAGTAGCCGGTGCCGAAGTCGTCGAGCGCGCGAGCGACGCCGCGGGCGCCGATGGCGTCGAGCAACCTGCTGGCGAGGGCCGGGTCGCGCACGACGCAGCCCTCCGTCACCTCGATCTTGAGCTTGCTCGGGTCGGCGCCGCTGCTGTCGATGGCGCGGCCGAGGCTCGCGAGGAAGCCGGAGTCCAGGAGCTGGCGCGGCGAGACGTTGATGGCGACGACCGGAGCATGCTGGACGCCGAGCGAGTCCTGCCAGGCGCGCGCCTGTCGGCAGGCCTGCTCCAGGATCCACCGCCCGAGGTTGACGATGATGCCCGACCGCTCGGCGATCGGGATGAAGGCGCCAGGCGAGATCGCGCCGCGCTGCGGGTGCTGCCAGCGCACGAGCGCCTCGACGCCGTGGATGGCGCCGCTGCCGAGCGCCAGGATGGGCTGGTAGTGGAGCGACAGCTCGCCTGCGGCGAGGGCGCGCAGCAGGTCGGCCTGGAGGGCGAGCCGCTCCAGGGCCGATTCGCGGAGCCCGGCATTGCCGATCTCGATCGGCGCCTCGGCGGCGACCGCCTTGCTGAGGGCGGCGAGCGCGCCCGCGATCAGCGAGTCAGGCTCGCTCGGCGCCGCACCCTCGGCGCTGGGGTCGACGACGATCACGCCGGCATGCGGCAGCGGCGCCACCTCCGCGCCGTCGAGCTTCATCGGGCGCGACAGCGTCTCGACGATCTGCTGCAGCGTGCCGAGCGGATCGCCGCCGCCCGGCACCTGGCGGATGAGCAGCCCGAGCTCGGCGGTGGCGACCCGCGCCACCATGTCGTCCGCCCCGAGATGCGGGCCGATCGAGGCCGCCGCCTTGCGCATCACCGCATCGATCGCCGCTGCGCCGCGGCTGTGGCGCAGCTCGTCGAGACCGCCGAGGCCGACGCCCGCGACCAGCATCGGCTGGCGCGAGGCGAGACCGTCGGCGACGGCGTCGCGCAGGCGCTCCTGGTTCGGCAGCCCGGTCGCCGCGTCGTGCCGGCGGAAGTAGGCGCGCTCCATCTGCCGCAGGCGGCGGCGCTCCAGGCTGGCGCGCACCCGCGCGCGGAACAGCGTCGGATCGAAGGGCTTGGGGAGCCTGTCGTCGGCGCCGAGCTCGATGCAGCGCGCGGTGATGCGCATGTCTTCCGTGGCGGTGATCATGATCACCGGGATGTCGCGCAGGCGAGCGTCGGCGCGCATGATCTCCAGCACGCGGATGCCGTCGACGTCCGGCATCATCACGTCGAGGAGGACGAGGTCGAACGGCTCGGCGGCGAGGAGATCGAGCGCCTGCCGCCCGCCCTCCGCGGCGACGACGTCCTTGTAGCCGTCGCGCCCGAGGCGCTGGATGAGCGTGTAGCGGTTGTCGTCGTTGTCGTCGACGACGAGGATGCGCTCTGTCACGGCGGCGGGCCCGATTCCCGTTCAGGCCGCCGGGGCGCCGCCGGGCGCTCTCTTGATGTCGCCGGTCAGGTCCTTGTTCTCGCGCGCTCCCGGCGACCGCAGCGAGCGCGCGACCTCGAGCTGGTGGAAGGCGCGCGCGACCAGCACCTCATGGTCGAACGGCTTGGTGATGTAGTCGTTGGCGCCGAGGTCGAAGGACCTGACGACCGACGGCGCGTCGTCCAGGGCCGTCACCATGATGACCGGCAGGTCGAAGAACGAGTAAAGGCTGCGGATCCGCTCCAGCACGTCGAAGCCATCGACCTCCGGCATCATGATGTCCAGGAACACGATGTCGAAGCTCGACTTCGCGAGGAGCGCCAGCGCCTCGCTGCCCGAGCTTGCCGTCGTGACCTCCAGCCCTTCGTTGCGCAGCGCGCTCCCGAGCAGGAAGAGATTGTCGTCGTTGTCGTCGACGACGAGTGCGGAGATCGCGTTCTTGTCGGCCATGAGCGTTACTCCCGGTATGCGGCGGCGGCGCGTGCTTGGCCAAGCCGGTTCGTTGTGTGGGGGCACCTCTGCTAGATCTCCGCGGGCGAGAAGGCTCCGCGTCCGGTCACATGCCGAGCCTCTGGCGCAGCGACTTCCCGGACGCGAACTTCTCCATGCCGCCGCGTTCGGCCTTTTCGATCTTGCCGCGGCGCAGGTCGCTGGCGCGGCGCTTGAAGTCCTGGGCGGCACGACGATTGGCGTCGGCGATCGTGCGCAGGTCAGGCACCGCGGAGCGATGGCCGATGGACTCGTATTCCTTGATCTTGGCCTCGGCGCGCAGCGCCACGGTCTCGTACATGCTCGCGCGCCGATCCATGTGCTCGGCGAGCATCTCGAAAGCTGGATAGACCTTCCTGTCGCTCATGCTCGACCTCGCTCCGCACCGCGCGGACGTCTTTCGTCCGCTGCAAAACCGTTGCTGGCCGCGCACGGTTGGGACCGGGCGGCGTCCAGCGCTCCCAGCTGTTAACGGCGCGAGCACTGACCGTGTGTGTCGCTATTTGTCCGAGTGTGACTTGGACCCCGTCGCTAGCCGATGCGACCTTAGCGTGAGCGATCGGCCAATGGGATTCCAAAAAAGAGCATCTCTGGAGTCAATAGATCCATAAGTTTGCATAGAAGATGGCTGTCAATCTAACCGTGAGTAGCGGCGACTCCCCGACTCCACGGGTATTCTTGCCGCAATGCGCGAAAAATCCTGACGCATCTACTCTTGAAGGATCGGCGTCACGCCGGCGCGCGGCACGCGGCGCACAGGCCGAGCACCTCGACGGTGATGCGCTCGGCCGCGAAATCCAGGCGCTTCGCGTCGGCCTCAAGGCGCGCCAGGGAGCCCTCGTCGGCGATCTCGGCGACGGTGCGGCAGCGGCTGCAGATCAGGAACTGGCCGCGATGCGGCTCGCCCGGCGCGCCGCAGTCGATGAAGGCGTTGAGGCTCTCGATCCGGTGCACGAGCCCCATGCCGAGGAGGAACTCGATCGTGCGGTAGATCGTCACCGGCGCGGCCGAGCGGCCGCGCTCGCGCAGCAGGTCCAGGATGTCGTAGGCGCCGATCGCGGCATGCCGGGACCAGATGATCTCCAGCACGGTCCGGCGCAGCGCCGTCAGGCGGGCACCGCGCGCCGCGCACACGCGGTCGGCCGCCGCGAGCGCATCGGCGACGCAGTGGTCGTGCGCGTGCTGCGGGGCCGGAAACCCGGCGACGACGCGCCCGCTGGACGGCGGGTCGGCCTTGCGGCTGCCTTGCTTGGCATCGGCCATGCAGCACCTCTTCGTTGAGACGGCCTGATCCTAGCCCGTCGCGCGGTCGCGCGCGCCAGTGGATCAACCTGCGTCGAGCCGCTATCCTACCTCCAGTGGACGATGCGCCGGAGCCCCGAACCGGGCACGGCTCCAAGCATTCAGGGAGGATTGGGCATGCGTGGGATTCTTTTCGGCGTCGCGCTCGCGGGCGCCTTGGCGGCGGCCGCGACCGCCGGAGCGCAGGACAAGCGCAACCTGTCGATCGTCACGGGCGGCACGGGCGGCGTCTACTATCCGATGGGCGGCGGCCTGGCCAACCTGCTGACGAAGCACGTGCCGGGCTGGCAGGCCACGGCGGAGGTGACGGGCGGCTCCGTCGACAACCTGAAGCTCGTCGGCGCCAAGAAGGCTGACATCGGGTTCAGCATGGCCGACGCCTCGCTCGACGCCGCGCGCGGCCAGGACAAGTTCAAGGACGCCGCCGTCGGCCACAAGGCGCTCGCCATCCTCTACCCGAACATCATGCATGTCGTGACGGTCGAGGGCACGGGCATCAACAGCGTCGCCGACCTGAAGGGCAAGCGCGTCTCGACGGGGTCGCAGGGGTCGGCGACCGAGGTCATGGCCTTCCGCGTCATCGAGGCCGCCGGCCTCGACCGCGACAAGGACATGAAGCGCGAGCGCCTGGGCGCCGCCGAATCGACCAATGCCCTCAAGGACCGCAAGATCGACGCCTATTTCTGGGTCGGCGGCCTGCCGACGGCGGCGGTGACGGATCTCGGCGCGACGCCTGGCGTCAAGCTGAAGCTGATCGACCATGCCGACCTGGTCGCCAAGATGAACGGGAAGTACGGCCCGCTCTACGCGCCGCGCGCCATTCCGGCCAAGACCTATCCGGGGCAGGACAAGGACAACCCGGCGACCAGCGTGTGGAACATCCTGTTCGCGCACGATTCCATGCCGGACGACGTGGCGTACCAGGTCGTGAAGACGATCTTCGAGAAGCGCGACGAGCTCGCCCTGGTGCACGGCGAGGCGAAGAACATCAAGCCAGAGACGCAGAAATCCGCGTTCTCGCCGGTGCCGTTCCACCCCGGCGCCCTGCGCTACTTCAAGGAGAAGGGCATCGCCGTCAACTGACGGCGGCGACCTCTTGCTCCTCCGTTCGCGCGGTCCCGGCCGCACGGCGCCCGAGGTCTCCTCGCGCGCCGCTGCGGTCCGGGATCGCCGACGTCCGGCCCGGGCTCGGAGCCGGCCGCACGCGCACCACCGCCATGGCAGACCATGACTGACGAGGCTCGCGGCTCCGCGCCTGCGCTCGATCCCGCTGCGCAGCAGAAGGTCGAGCGCTACATCGAGGCGGAGGAAGGCGCGGTCAACCGGCTCTCCGGCTGGATCGGCGCGGCGATCACCGCGCTCGCCGTCGCGATGACGTTGTTCCACCTGTACGCAGCCTACGACATCGTGCCGACCCAGTCGCTGCGGCCGATCCATGTCGGCTTCGTGATGGTCCTGGCCTTCCTGATCTTCCCGGCGGCGCGGCGCTTCCGCGACCGCATCCGCTGGTGGGACGTGGCGCTCGCGGCCCTCGGGATCGCCACGGTCTGGTACCTGGTCACCGGCGGCGACGCCCTGACCGATCGCGCCAGCCTGCCCAACCGCACGGACGTCCTGATGGGCGCGTTGCTGGGCGTGCTGGTGCTCGAGGCGACGCGGCGCACGACGGGATGGATCATGCCCGTCGTCGCCGTCGCGTTCGTCGCCTATGCCATGCTCGGGCCGCAGCTGCCGGCGCCCTGGACGCATCGCGGCTACGACCTCGATCGCCTGGTCGGGCACCTCTACCTCACGCTCGAGGGCATCTTCGGGCCGGCGGTCGACGTGTCGTCGAGCCTGATCATCCTGTTCACGATCTTCGGCGCCGTGCTGCAGCACTCCGGCGCCGGCAAGTTCTTCCTCGACTTCTCGTTCCGCGCCATGGGCGGCAAGGCCAACAGCGCCGGCCGCTCGGTCGTCATGTCGTCCTTCCTGCTGGGCGGGCCGTCGGGCTCCGGCGTGGCGACGACGGTGACCATCGGCTCGGTCGCCTGGCCGATGCTGCGTCGCGCCGGCTACGGCCCGGCGGCGGCCGGCGGCCTCCTCGCCGCGGGCGGGCTCGGCGCGATCATCTCGCCACCGGTGCTCGGCGCCGCCGCATTCCTGATCGCCGAGTTCCTCAAGATCTCCTATCTCGACGTCATCCGGATGGCGGTGATCCCGACCTGCCTCTACTACTTCTGCCTCCTGGCGATGGTCGAGCTCGACGCCGGCAAGTATGGCATCGCCGACGCCGGCGCCGCCGATGACGGCGCGTCGAGCCTGTGGGCGCTGACCAGGCGCTACGGCTACCATTTCAGCTCCTTGGCCTCGATCGTCGTCTTGATGCTGGCCGGCTTCTCGCCGGTGCTCTCGGTGTTCTGGGCGACGGTGCTGGCGGTCGCCGTCAGCTTCTTCCGGCGCGACACGGCGCTGGTGCCGCGCAAGCTCGTCGAGGCGCTCGCCGCCGGCTCGGTCGGCGTGCTGGGGACCGCCGCCACCTGCGCGGCGGCCGGCATCATCGTCGGCGTCGTGACGCTGACCGGCCTCGGGCTGAAGTTCAGCGCCATCGCCATCGCCTATGCCGGCGGCAGCCTGGTGCTGACTGCGGTCTACACGGCGCTGATCGTGTGGATCGTCGGCCTCGCGGTGCCGGTCACCGCGTCCTACATCATCTGCGCGGTGATCGCGGCGCCGGCGCTCATCAAGCTCGGCGTGCCGGACTTCGCGGCGCACATGTTCATCTTCTACTATGCCGTGCTGTCGGAGGTGTCGCCGCCGACCGCGCTCTCGCCCTTCGCCGCCTCGGCGATCACCGGCGCCGACCCCTACGCCACGACGCTGCAGTCCTGGAAGTACACGATGCCGGCCTTCCTGGTGCCGTTCGTCTTCGTGCTCGACCCGCATGGCATCGGCCTGCTGCTGGCGCTGCCGAAGGGCGGCAGCTGGTGGGACGTCGGCTGGGTCACGCTGTCGACGGGCGTCGGCGTCTTCGCGCTCGCCTGCGCGACCCAGGGCTGGCTCTTCGGCAAGGCGGGCGCGCTCGTCCGCGCGGTCCTGGCGGCTGCCGGCGTCCTTCTCCTGTTCCCGACCATCCTCGACGCTGTATCGACCGCTATCGCGGCCGAGCATCTGATGGCGCTCAAGCTCGGCGGCGCCGCCTTGGTGGCGGCGATCGCCGCGCTGCAGCGCGTCAAGCGCCGCGCAGCGCCTCAGGGCTGATCCGCTCCGGGCCGATCCGCTCCGGGCCGATCCGCTCCGGGCCGATCCGCGCTTGCATCATCGACGGGCGCTGCTAGGCTGCCTCCCATAAGAAGCGCAGGGAGGGCCGCCCAGTTGCGCCGCCGACGGCTTGCGGGCCGGAGCGCGCGGGACGAGCGGTTGAGTTGAGCTTGCTCGATGTCCAACCGACGCACGACGCGGGCGGCGCCCATGCTGCCGGCCCGGACGGCGACCGGCAGCCTTTGCTGGCGGTGGAGGACCTGCACGTCGAGTTCTCGACCGATGCCGGCACCGTCCGCGCCGTCGAAGGGCTGAGCTTCTCGGTCGATCGCGGCGAGGTCGTCGCCATCGTCGGCGAGTCCGGCTCCGGCAAATCGGTCACGGCGCTCTCCATCATGCGCCTCCTGCCCGCGCGCAGCGGGCGCGTGACGCGCGGCCGCATCGCCTTCGACGGCCGCAACCTGCTCGACCTCGACGGCGAGCAGATGCGCCAGATCCGCGGCCGCGACATCTCCATGATCTTCCAGGAGCCGATGACCTCCCTGAACCCGATCCTCCAGATCGGGCTGCAGATCATGGAGCCGCTGCAGATCCACCTGGGGCTCGACGAGGCGCAGGCGCGCGCCCGCGCGGTCGAGCTGATGCGGCTCGTCGGCATCCCCGATGCCGAGCGCCGGCTCGGCCAGTACCCGCACCAGTTCTCCGGCGGCATGCGCCAGCGCGTGATGATCGCCATCGGCCTCGCCTGCAACCCCAAGCTCATCATCGCCGACGAGCCGACCACGGCGCTCGACGTCACCATCCAGGCGCAGATCCTCGAGCTGATGAAGGATCTCTCGCGCAAGCTCGACATCGCGCTCATCGTCATCACCCACAATCTCGGCATCGTCGCTCGCTACGCCGACAGGGTGATCGTGCTCTATGCCGCCCGCATGGCCGAGCAAGGTCCGGCGGAGGCGATCTTCCACCGGCCGCGCCACCCCTACACGATGGGGCTGCTGCGCTCGGTGCCGCGCATCGACCGGCCGGGCGGCGCGCGGCTGGAGACCATCGAGGGGCTGCCGCCGAGCCTGGCAGCACCGCCGTCGGGCTGCCGCTTCGCGCCGCGCTGCCCCTACCGCATCGCCGGCTGCGACGCGCAGCCGCCGCTCGTTGCGACCGACACGGGCGGGCTCTCGGCCTGCGTGCGCACGGCGGAGATCGCCGCCGGGTCCATCGCCTGGGCGCGCGCTGCCGCCGATGCCGGCGCCAAGGCCCAGGTCGCGGCGGACCAGCCGCTGCTGTCCGTGCGCGGGCTGACCAAGCACTTCGTCGTCTCGACCGGCCTGCTCGGCCGGGCGGGCCGCGTGCGCGCCGTCGAGGACGTCAGCTTCGACGTGCGGCCGGGCGAGACGCTCGGCCTGGTCGGCGAGTCAGGCTGCGGCAAGACGACCGTCGGCCGCCTGATCCTGCGGCTCGAGGAGCCGACATCAGGCGCGATCCGCTTCGAGGGGCGCGACCTGCTGCGCGCCTCGGAGGGCGAGCTCGCGGCGATGCGCCGCAAGGTGCAAGTGATCTTCCAGGACCCGTACAGCTCGCTCAACCCGCGCATGACGGTCGGTCAGATCGTCGGCGAGCCGCTGCGCGTCTACGATCTTGCGCAGGGCGACGCGGCCGTGCGCGCGCGCGTCGGCGACCTGCTCGGCCAGGTGGGGCTGCGCGCGGAGATGGCGGTGCGCTACCCGCACCAGCTCTCCGGCGGCCAGCGCCAGCGCGTCGGCATCGCGCGGGCGCTCGCCATGGAGCCGTCCTTCATCGTCTGCGACGAGGCGGTGTCGGCGCTCGACGTCTCGATCCAGGGCCAGATCATCAACCTGCTCGAGGACCTGCAGCGCGCGCACGGCCTGTCCTACCTCTTCATCGCGCACGACCTCGCCGTCGTGCGCCACATCTCCATGCGCGTCGTCGTGATGTATCTCGGCCGCGTCATGGAGGTTGCCGACCGCGACGCGCTCTACCGCGAGCCGCTGCACCCCTACACCAAGCTGCTGCTCGACGCGGCGCCGGTGCCCGACCCGACGGTCGAGAAGGCGCGGGCGCCGCGGCTCATCACCGGCGAGCTGCCGAGCCCCCTTGCGCCGCCGGAAGGCTGCGTGTTCCATACGCGCTGCCCGCTCGCGGGCCCGGAGTGCCGGCAAGCCGTGCCGCCGCTGCGCGAAGCGAAGCCCGGCCACCACGTCGCCTGCGTCAAGGCGTGAGCGGCCAGGCGGCAACGACGCGACGACCAACGGCCAGAAGAGCAACAGAGGAGGGACGCGATGACTAGGATGGCAACGGCTGCGCTCGCCATCGCGGCGGCGCTCGCGCTCGCCGCGGGCGGCGCCTCGGCCCAGGCGCCCAAGCGGGGCGGCAACCTGACCTTCGCGATCAGCGCGGAGACGCCGCACTACGACTGCCACGGCAGCGACACCTACGCGACGCTGCATTTCTCCGCGCCGTTCTACTCGACGCTGCTGCAGTTCGACCTGCCGAAGTACCCGGCGGTCAAGGGCGACCTCGCGGAATCCTGGACCGTCGCGCCGGACTTGAAGACCTACACCTTCAAGCTCCACCGCGGCGTCACCTTCCACGACGGCTCGGCGCTCACCTCGGCCGACGTCAAGGCGACCTATGACCGCCTGCGCAACCCGCCGGCCGGCGTGGTGTCGACGCGCAAGGCGACCTTCTCCGACATCGGCACGATCGAGACGCCGGACGCGCAGACCGTCGTCTTCAAGATGAAGGAGGTCAACGCGGCGATGCTCGAGCACTTCGCCTCGCCGTGGAACTGCATCTACCAGGCGAAGCTGCTGGGCGAGGACCCGAACGCGCCGAAGACCAAGATCATGGGCACCGGCCCGTTCACCTTCGTCGAGCACGTCAAGGGTAGCCACGTCGCGGGCAAGCGCAACGACAAGTACTTCCGCCAGGGCCTGCCCTATCTCGACGGCTTCAAGGGCGTCTTCACGCTGCAGGCGGCCGCGATGCTGAACGCGGTGCAGGGCGGCCAGGTGCTCGGCGAGTTCCGCGGCATCTCGCCGGCCGAGCGCGACCGGCTCGTGCAGGCGATGGGAGACAAGGTGCGGATCGAGGAGTCGAGCTGGACCCTCAACCTTCTCGTCCTCTTCAACACCGAGAAGAAGCCCTTCGACGACGTCCGCGTCCGCCGCGCCTTGAACATGGCGATCGACCGCTGGGGCGGCAGCCAGGGCCTGTCGCGGACCTCGACGATGCGCGCCGTCGGCGGCGTGATCCGGCCCGGCTCGCCGATGGCGACCCCCGAGGCCGAGCTCGTCAAGCTGCCCGGCTTCTCCAAGGACATCGCGAAGTCGCGCGACGAGGCGAAGAAGCTGCTGCGCGAGGCCGGCGTGCCGAACCTGAGCTTCACGCTGCACAACCGCAACCTCGCCATGCCCTACACCCCGGCCGGCATCTTCCTGGTCGACCAGTGGCGGCAGATCGGCGTGACCGTCGACCACAAGCAGTACGACACGGCGCCCTACCTCGCCGGCATGTCGAGCGGCAATTTCGACGTGGCGATCGACTTCTCCAACCTGTTCATGGACGATTCGAGCCTCGGCCTCGCCAAGTACCTGTCCTTCAGCCGGGCGCCGGAGAACCGCTCGCGCTCGATGGACGCAGAGCTCGACTCGCTCTACGACCGCCACATGCGCGAGCTCGACCCGGGCAAGCGCCGGGGGCTCATCCAGGCCTTCGAGAAGCGGCTGTTCGAGCAGTCCTACCAGGCGCCGCTGCTCTGGTGGCACCGCATCGTGGCCACCCACAAGACGGTCATGGGCTGGGAGATGTCGCCCAGCCACAACCTCGGCCAGGATCTGGCCCGGGTCTGGCTGAACCAGTAGTCGGGAGGGCGGCGGCCCGGCGCGTTGCCGGGCCGCCGCCGCCCTCTGGGCCCCGCGCGCCATGCTCGCGTACGCCGCCAAGCGCATCCTCCTGATGATCCCCACGCTGCTCGGCGTGGCGGTGCTCGTCTTCTTCATGCTGCGCGTCGTCCCGGGCGACGTCGTCGAGGTGAAGCTGCGCGGCGACGGCGGCAACGTCTCGCAAGAGACGATCGAGATGGAGCGCCGCCGCCTCGGCCTCGACAAGCCGCTTCTCGCGCAGTTCGGCGACTGGATGGTCGGGCTCGTCACGCTCGATTTCGGCAAGTCGATGTGGACCGACCGGCCGGTGGTGGAGGAGATCGGCACGCGGCTCGAGCTGTCGCTGCAGGTCGCGATCATGGCGACCATCATCGCCGTCCTGATCGCCGTTCCGCTCGGCACGTTCGCCGCTCTGATGCGCGACACCTGGGTCGACTATCTTGCCCGCATCGTCACCATCGGCGGCCTCGCGATTCCGTCGTTCTGGTTCGGCATGCTGGTCATGCTGACGCTGCTCGGCCTGTTCAATTGGCTGCCGCCGATCACCTTCACGCCGCTGCACGTCGACCCCTGGACCAACCTGGTCCAGCTCATCTGGCCGGCCATGGCGGTCGGCTACCGCTACTGCGCCGTCGTCGCGCGCATGGTGCGCTCCTCGCTGCTCGAGGTCTTCAACGAGGACTACATCCGCACGGCGCGTGCCAAGGGGGTCTACGAGAAGCTGGTGATCGTGCGGCACGCGCTGCGCAACGCTCTGCTGCCGGCGATCACGGTGATCGGCCTGGAGTTCGCCTTCCTGATCGGCGGCCTCGTCGTCACCGAGCAGGTCTTCAACCTGAACGGCATCGGCGTGCTCTTCGTGCAGAGCGTCTCGCGCAACGACTTCACGCTGCTGCAGGGGCTTGTGATGCTGGTCGCGGCCTTCTACGTGGTCATCAACCTCGCGGTCGACCTGCTCTATGCGGTGTTCGACCCGCGCATCCGGTACAGGTGAGAGCCATGGCGGTCGCCGAGGCTGCTCCCGCGCCTGCTCCGGCACCTGCTTCCCCGGGGCCCGCCGAGGCGATCGCCGCCAGGAGCCGGACCGCCGCGCTCCGGCGGTTCTGCCGCCAGCAGCCGCTCGGCGCCGTGAGCCTCGTGGTCATCCTGGCGATGATGGTCGCCGGGCTGCTCTCCGAGGTCGTGGCGCCCTATGATCCGCTCGCCATCGACTTCGCCGGCATCCTGTCGCCGCCGTCCTGGCAGCACTGGGCCGGGACCGACGCTTTCGGCCGCGACGTCTTCTCGCGCCTGATCCATGGCTCGCGCACGGCGCTGGTCATCGGCTTCGCCTCGTCCTTCCTCGGCTCGACCATCGGCGCGGTGCTCGGCGCCGCCTCGGCCTATTTCGGCGGCCGCATCGACGATTTGATCCAGCGTCTCGTCGACATCCTCCTCGCGTTCCCCCTGATCGTGCTGGCGCTCGTCGTCGTCGCGGTGCTCGGCAAGGGACTGGTCCTCGGCATCGACGTCAACCTGATCTGCGCCATCGCCATCCCGATCGTGCCCCGCGTCGCGCGCGTGGTGCGCGCCGCCGCGCTCTCCGTGCGCGTCATGCCGTACATCGACGCGGCGCGCGCCGCCGGCTACTCGCACGTGCGCATCGTGTTCCGCCACATGGCGCCGAACCTCGTCGCGCCTTACCTCATCATGCTGACCGCGCACATCGCGCAGGCGATCCTGCTGGAGGCCTCGCTCTCCTTCCTCGGCCTCGGCGTCGCCGAGCCGACGCCGGCCTGGGGCCTCATGCTCTCCGGCAACGCGTCGGACTTCTTCCGCGAGGCGCCCTGGCTGATCCTCTTCCCCGGCCTCGCCATCAGCCTGGCCGTCTTCGCCTTCAACCTGTTCGGCGATTCGCTGCGCGACTGGCTCGATCCGCGCTTCAAGCTCTGAGAGAGCGGCTCCAGCGCGGCTGCCGCTCGCGCGGCCTCCCCAGGAAGCGGACGGTGCCCTATCCTCGGCTCTCGACCGGAAGGGAGCGCGGGCATGGCGACGGGGTGGCTCAACCGCATCATCGGCTCGATCGCCGACCAGGGGCGCGAGCTGTTCGCCTCGCGCTCCGGCCGGCCGATCGGCGGCGACCTGGCGACGCTCTGCCATGACCTGATCGGCGAGCGCGGCGAGGCGTCCGGGACGGCGCTGGCGCGGGCCGTCGTCGAGCGCTATGCCGCCCTCGGCCCGGCCGAGCGGCTCGCCTTCTTCGAGCTTCTGGCCGCGCAGTTCGGCCCGGACCAGGCGGCGATCCTGCTGGCGGCCGATGCCTATCGCCGCGATGCCGCGCTCGCCAACCTGCTGAAGCTCGCCGCGGCGACCGAGGCGCCGCGCCAGGAGCTCTTCCGGCGCGTCAACATGGCACCCGACGGCACGGCGACGCTGGTCGCCATGCGCGAGCACCTCCTCGACCTCTTGCGCGACCGGCCGCAGCTCGAGAGCGTCGATGCCGACCTGCACCATCTGCTCGCGTCGTGGTTCAACCGCGGCTTCCTGCGGCTCGAGCGGATCGACTGGCGCACCTCGGCCGCCGTGCTGGAGAAGCTCATCGCCTACGAGGCGGTGCACGCGATAGAGGGTTGGGAGGACTTGCGCCGGCGCCTGCAGGACGACCGGCGCTGCTTCGCCTTCTTCCACCCGGCGCTGCCCGACGAGCCGCTGATCTTCGTCGAGGTGGCGCTGACCCGCGGCATCGCGGCCGCCGTGCAGCCGCTGATCGCGCGCGACGCGCCGGTCGCCGACCCGGCGGGCGCCGACACCGCGATCTTCTACTCCATCAGCAACTGCCAGAAGGGGCTGCGCGGCATCTCCTTCGGCAACTTCCTGATCAAGCAGGTGGTCGCCGACCTGCAGCAGGAGCTGCCGCAGGTCGAGACGTTCTCGACGCTGTCGCCGATCCCCGGCTTGCGCGCGTGGCTCAAGAAGGAGGGCAGGGCGGACGGCGACGCGGCGGCCGCTTCAGAGCGGTTCGATCCCGCATCGCCGGACGCGACGGTGATGAAGGCGCCGCTCATGCGGCTGTGCGCGCGCTACCTGCTGCAGGCGAAGAAGGACGGCAAGCCGGTCGATCCCGTCGCGCGCTTCCACCTCGGCAACGGCGCCCGCGTCGAGCGGATCAACTGGCTGGGCGACGTTTCGGCGAAGGGCGTGCGGGAATCCTGCTGCCTGATGGTGAACTACCTCTACCGCCCGGAGGACATCGAGCGGAACCACGAGGCCTACGCCAACGAGGGCAGGATCGCCGCCTCGAGCGCCGTCAGGGGGCTGCTGAAGGAGTAGCGGCGCATTGCGCCGCATTGCCGCGCGGCGCCGACGGGCGCATCCTCAGCGCGGGACCGAGGATAGGACAGAACCTTGCCGGACACGCATCCGGCAGCGACGCTCTGGAGCCGGCGCGCGCTGCCCAACCGTTGGGACATCCTGGCTCTCGTCCTGATCCTCGGCGGCGCGGCCCTGCTTGCCTTGGGCATGCGTCACGCGGCCGTGCCGGTGGCGGCGCTCGACGCCATGCCGGTCACGCTCGATCCGGCGAACCTGCCGGGATACGCGCTGCGCACGACGCTGCGCATGCTCGCGGCCATGGCAGCATCGCTGCTGTTCACGCTGGCCTACGCGCCGCTGGCCGCCAGGACGCGGGCCGGCGTCGTGCTGCTGCCGCTGCTCGACGTGCTGCAGTCCGTGCCGATCCTGGGTTTCCTCTCCTTCACGGTGACGGCCTTCGTCGGCCTCTTCCCGGGCAGCACGCTCGGCTACGAGTGCGCCGCCGTCTTCGCCATCTTCACGAGCCAGGCCTGGAACATGGCGTTCAGCTTCCACCAGTCGCTGCGCTCCGTGCCGCCCGACCT
>JAEULF010000217.1 GCA_016793965.1 Alphaproteobacteria bacterium
GCGCAGAACAGGCGCCAGACCTTGCGCGGGTCGCGCTCGACGGGCCCGCCGTCCTGGCGCGGGATGCCCAGCGCTTCCAGGGATACGCCCTGGCTGTAGAGCATCCGGAACACGTAGTGGTCCGGCACGACGAACAGCGCCGCGGGATCAGGGAAAGGCGCGTCGTCCGCGTACCACGCGGGGTCGGTGTGGCCGTGCGGGCTGACGATCGGAAGGTCCTTGACCTGCTCGTAGAGGCGGCGCGCGATCGCGCGCGTCCCGGCATCGGTCGGGAACAGACGATCAGGATGCAGCATCGGCGACTCTCCCGGCGGGGCCCGCAGCGGCATGGACGTGCCATGGCGATGCATGAAAGTCATCCGAATATCGCGCCCCCGGATGTGCCGCTGTCGAACCGGCCCGGAGGCACCGGGCGGCGCGCTCGCTGGCATCGCTCATGCGAGCCGATTCGCGGCGCTCCTGCGCCGATCCCGATGCGCCGGACAACGCCCGCGCGCTCCGGGATTCGAGCGGCGCCGCTCCTCTGTCCGCGCATTGAGCGGCAAAGGCGTGCAGGCCTCGTCGGCGCGAAAGCAACGGTTGATGGGACCGATCTCGCTTGGCGAGAGGGCCATGGCTGTCCTAGAAGTCAAGCTTCGCGCCTGTCACGATCCGCAGATCGCGACGGGCACCGGCGGCTCTGCTACCGAGTTCGGTGGCGGCGGCGCCGACGAGGAGACGCAATGGCCGGCAAAGATCTTCCACGGAACGAATACAACGCGCTGCGCTTCCGCGTGGAGCCGGGTGGCACCTGTCGCGTCGTCCTCGTCAAGGGGCAGACGGCGAAGCAGTCGCAGACGCGAATCCAGCTGCCGCTCTTCTTCACCGGCGACCAAGTCGTGCTCGACATCGTGCAGTACGCGCGGTTTCCCGATCCCGTGAAGAACCCGTGGTCCAAGCGCCTGCCCGTCGATGTCCTGAAGGCGAGCTACGCGGAGCTCAAGAAGGGCTTCATGACGTTCGCCGACAAGGAGGACGACGAGTACGACTTCCACGTCTACTTGGTCGACCTGCGCCAAGTGAAGATGCCCGCCGAGTACCGCGACATGGTCGAAGAGGCCATGCGGAAGTTCAAGAGCTGACGGAGCGGGCGCGCAGCGGTCGCTGCCCCTTCGCTAGCGGGAGCTGACTCGCCAGCGCGCTGGCCTCTCAGGCGGCGCCAGGCTTGGAGCGTGGTTCGCGGCGACAGTCCCAGCCAGATCATCATTGCGAGACTCCTGGCGAAGCGCAGCCGCTGGCGCGGCGCGATAGCGGCTGGATTCTAGAGCGCTCGATATGATTGTGCGAGTCGCTCTCAAAATCGCCTTGCATCCTCCCCAATCCCGGCTTTAAGTTCAACTGCAATTGCGATGCACTTGCGAGAGTGTCCCATGATCGTGTGCGTCTGCCGAGCGATCAGTGATCGCGACATCCGGGCCGCCGCCGAAGCCGGAGCCGAGCGCTGTGCCGACGTCTTCCGGTGCCGCGACACGGAGCCGCAATGCGGCTCTTGCGTCGGGATGATCGTCGACCTGCTGCGGGAGACGTCTCACGGGCGCAGCGCCGCGATGGCCGTCACGCGCTGATCGGCAACCGATGGACGGTGACGCGGGAAAGCGTCAGCTCTCGGGCGAGCGCATCTGGCTCTGCAGGTAGTTCTGCAGCCCGACTTTCTCGATCAGGCCGATCTCCGTCTCGAGGAAGTCGATGTGCTCCTCGGCGTCGTCGAGGATCGAGACGACGATCTCGCGGGTGACATAGTCCTGCACCTTCTCGCAGAGGGCGGCTGCTGACACGAGCTCGTCGCGCGCGGCACGCTCGAGGCGGAGGTCGCAGGCCAGGCACTCCGGCACCGATTCGCCGACCAGGAGCTTGCCCAGGTCCTGCAGGTTCGGCAGCCCCTCCAGCATGAGGATGCGCGCGATCAGGCGATCGGCGTGCTTCATCTCGCCGATCGACTCCTCGTAAATCGCCTTGCCCAGGCGCTCGAACCCCCAGTGCTTGATGACCCGGGCATGCAGGAAATACTGATTGATCGCCGTCAGCTCGTTCTTGAGCAGGCGATTGAGGGCGCCGATCACGGCCGGGTCGGTCTTCATGCGCATCTCCCTCTGCCAGCGCGCCGCAATGTCGCAGGCGCGCCGCTTCCGCTGCTGCGCACCCTAGACCCGAGCGCGGGGCCTGGATAGACGCCGAAGCGCGGCGGTCGTGCTGCGGCGGCGCCGATCAGCGGCCAGGGTCGTTGCGGCGCAGCCCGGCACGGTCGGCCGCGACCATCTCCCGCACGAGCGCGGGGAACGGCACCTTGTGGCGCCAGCCGAGCAGGCGCTGCGCCTTGCTCGGGTCGCCGAGCAGCAGGTCGACCTCCGTCGGCCGGAAATAGGCGGGGTCGATGCGCACGAGGGTGCGGCCGGTCTTGCGATCGACGCCGGTCTCGTCGACCCCTTCGCCCTGCCAGCCGATCGCGACGCCGGTCTCCGCGAAGGCGAGCTCGACGAACTCGCGCACGGTATGCGTCTCGCCCGTCGCGAGCACGAAGTCCTCCGGCGTCGGGTGCTGCAGGATCCGCCACATGCCCTCGACGTAGTCGCGCGCGTGGCCCCAGTCGCGCTTGGCGTCGATGTTGCCGAGATAGAGGCAGCTCTGGCGCCCGGCCTCGATCGCGGCCACGGCGCGCGTGATCTTGCGCGTCACGAAGGTCTCGCCGCGCGTCGGGCCCTCGTGGTTGAAGAGGATGCCGTTGGCCGCGAACATGCCGTAGGCCTCGCGGTAGTTCACGGCGATCCAGAAGGCATAGAGCTTGGCGGCGGCATAGGGGCTGCGCGGGTAGAAGGGCGTCGTCTCGCGCTGCGGCGTCTCTTGCACCTTGCCGTAGAGCTCGGAGGTCGAGGCCTGGTAGAAGCGCGTCTTCCCCTCCAGCTTGAGGATGCGGATCGCCTCGAGCAGGCGCAGCGTCCCCAGCGCGTCGGCGTTCGCCGTGTACTCCGGCGTCTCGAAGCTGACCTGCACGTGGCTCTGGGCGGCGAGGTTGTAGATCTCGTCGGGCTGCACCTCCTGCACCAAGCGGATCAGGTTGGTGGCGTCGGTCATGTCGCCGTGATGCAGGCGGAAGCGCACGTCGCGCTCATGCGGGTCGGCGTAGAGGTGGTCGACGCGGCCGGTGTTGAAGGACGAGGACCGCCGCTTCACGCCGTGCACGCGATAGCCCTTGCCGAGCAGCAGCTCTGCCAGGTAGGCGCCGTCCTGGCCGGTGATGCCGGTGATGAGCGCGACCTTGTCAGCCATGTGGGTGTCCTCGATCGGCGCTCCGTCCGACGGGGCGCTTCGGTTCGGGTTAACCATAATCGCAGGTCCCGTTAACGTTCCGCGAACGGGGCGGAAACCTGCGGGACTCTGGCGGCAGCGCCTAGCCGCTCCCGGATTCGCGCGGGCCGCTTGCATCCCGTGCCCGACTTCGCCAATGTCCGCGGGGCGTGGCCGTCCGGGCAGGCGGCAGGCTGCAGCTTTGGCTGCGCGGACAGGGGCGCGGGATTGGTTGCCGCCGCGGTCGGGACACGGCCGGGACTTGGCGTAACGAGGCCAGCAGCGCGGGCACGGCCTCCGCGTGCGGCCGCCGGCCGGACGGAGTGCGGGCAGCGATGCAGGATGAGCCGCAAGCAACGGGCCTCGCCCGCTTTCGGGTTGCCGTCGCCCGCGCCCTGATCGATCGCGAGATCATCCTGCGGACCGACGGGCGGATCCGCTTCGTCAAGCTCAGCAGGGCGTTCCAGGTCGCCGTGGCCGCGCCCGTCATCCTCGTGCTGGCGACGGCGCTCTGGGTGTCCGTCGGCTATGTCCGGCAGGATTCCGCCATCGCCGGCCGAGACGTGGACCTGGCGCGGGCTCGGTCGGCTTATCTCGATCTGTTGGCCGATGCGGCCGAGCAGCATGAGCAGTTCGCGCGCATCGTCAAAGCGTACGAGGACAACCAAGCCGCGCTCCTCGGCGCGATCGAGCAATCCGGCGCGCTGCGCCGGACGATGGGCGAGCTGGCGCCCGGATTGAAGAAGGCGGAGGTCGAGCGCGCCAACGCGGCGCTGCTGCGCGACACGCTGCGCCGCCGGCTCGCCGCCTTCGAGGCTGAGATCGGCGACGGCGGTGCGCCCCAACTCTCCGGCCCCGTGGTGGCATTGCGCGAGCGCCTGTCGGGCGACCCGGTCAAGGTCGCCGGCGCGGCCCGTGATGCGTTGGAGAGCAAGGTCCAAGAGCTGCGAGGATCGCTCGCCACGGCGGGTCAGGAGGCGAGCGTCCTGAAAAGCCAGATCGATGGCCTGCGCACCGACTTGAGGCGCGTGTCGGACGAGCGCGAGCGCCTGTCGGGCGAGCGCGACGGCTTGAACCAGCGCTTGGGCGACATGCGCGCGCAGCTCGCCAGCGCGCGCGAGCGCGCCTCTGCGGCCGAATCGCAGCGCGACTCGCTCCAGTCGTCCTATCAGAGCGCCGTGAGCGACCGCGACAGCGTGCGCACGGAGCGCGAGAAGCTGCGCACGACCGTGGCCAAGCTCGAGGGTCGCCTCGGCGACCTCACGCGGTCCCAGTCGGACCTGCTCGACCGCATCGCCGACCGGGCGAAGCGCACGGCGAGCCAGCTCGAGCGGTCGGTGACGCGCACCGGCATCGACCTCGAGCGCTTCTTCGAGGAGGCCGAGGGGCCGATCCTCGGACAGGGCGGTCCCTTCGTCCCGGCGGTCGGCAAGCTCGACCTGCCGAAGGACTGGGAGCGCGCGGTGATGAACCTCGACGTCGCCCTGCAGCGCTGGGACACGGTGCAGCGGCTGCTCGCCGCCATGCCGTTGATGCCGCCGATCGTCGCCTTCGAGATCAACTCCGGCTTCGGCAAGCGGATCGACCCGTTCAACCGCCAGCCGGCGATGCACTACGGCGTCGATTTCCAGGGCCCGGTCGGGACGCCGATCGTCGCGCCCAATGCCGGCGTGGTCTCGTTCTCCGGCTGGAAGGGGAACTACGGGAGGACGGTCGAGATCGACCACGGCATGGGCATCGTCACCCGCTACGGCCACATGAGCAAGGTTCTGGTGGACAAGGGCGACCGCGTGCAGGCGCTCGACAAGATCGGCCTGATCGGCAACTCCGGCCGCAGCACCGGCCCGCACCTCCACTACGAGGTCCTGATCAACGGACGGGCCTACGATCCCATGCGGTTCCTCACGGCGGCGCGCCATGTTCTCAAGAATTAAGGGATCCAAGGGACCGATGACGCCGGAGGCGCCGAAGCCGCCCCCCGGCAGCGGCGCGCCGTCGATCATCAGCGCCGACCTTCGCATCCTCGGCGACATCCTGTGCGAGGGCGACGTGCAGCTCGAGGGCGTCGTCGAGGGCGACGTGCGCACGAAGAGCCTGACGGTCGGCGAGACGGCGCTGGTCAAGGGCTCGGTCTACTGCGACACCGCGCGCATCCGC
>JAEULF010000026.1 GCA_016793965.1 Alphaproteobacteria bacterium
GATCACCTGCCCCGTCACGAAGCTGCCGGCATCGGACGCCAGGAAGACGCAGGCGCCGGCGACCTCGTGCGGCTGGCCCCAGCGCTTCAGCGCGATGCGGCGCTCGACCCAGGCGTTGATCTCCGGGTCGGCGACCATGGCCGCGTTGGTCTCCGTCGCGAAGAACCCCGGCGAGATGGCGTTGACCGTGATGCCGTGCGGCCCGAGCTCGGCGCACATGGCGCGGGTCAGCGATGCCAGCCCGCCCTTGGCGGCGGTGTAGGCGGCATCGCCGGCGCGCGCGATCGGGCCGGCGATCGAGGTGACGTTGACGATCCTCCCGGTCTTGCGCGGGATCATGTGATGGGCCGCGGCGCGCGACACCGAGAAGGCGGCGATCAGGTCGGCGTCGATCAGCTTGCGCACGTCGTCGAGCGCGAACTCGAACATGCCGCGCCGGTCGCGCTGGCCGACCGTGTTGACCATGACGTCGAGCTTGCCGTGCTTGTCGACGAGGGCCTGCATCGCGCGCTTGACGGCATCCTCCTGCGTCACGTCGAAGGCGGACCAGGTCACCTTGAGGCCCTGGGCGGCCAGGCCCTCGGCCGCTGCCTTCAGCAGCGCCTCGTTGCGGCTGTTGATGACGACGTCGGCGCCGGCCTCGGCCAGCGCCTTCGCCATGCCGTAGCCGAGGCCGCGCCGGGCGCCGGTCACCAGCGCGACGCGGCCGCTCAGGTCGAAGATCTTCTGCATCGTGCTCATGGCCATCCCCTGCGCCGCGGAGCATAGCCGACGGCGCGCGGCCGTCCAGCCGCCGTCCCGTGGTTGACCCATGCGGCGCAAGCGGGATAGATGCGACCAACGACCACGAAACCTCGGGAGATTCGCCATGCTCAAGCTATTCGCCGCCATCGCCGCCCTTGCCCTAGCGCTGCCCGCCGCCGCCCAGGAGGTGACGATGCGGATCAGCCACCAGGTGCCGACCGCGCACCACCTGCACAAGATGCTGGAGGGCTTCGCCGCGGACGTGAAGGAGCGCACCAAGGGCCAGGTCGCCGTGCAGATCTTCCCGGCCGAGCAGCTGCACAAGGCAGCCGAGAACCATCCGGCCGTCGCGCGCGGCGCGATCGAGGCGGCGCTGGTCGTGAACCAGCAATGGGGCGGCACCATCCCGGAAATGAACGTGGTGGTGATCCCCTACTATTTCTCCGAGCTGGAGAGGATCAAGAGGTTCCCGGGATCGGAGGCGGCAAACCTGCTGGCGAAGAAGGTCGCCGAGAAGGGCGTGCGGAACCTCGCCTGGTTCTACATCACGCGCCAGGCGATCTACACCTCCGGCAAGAAGCCGATCATCGAGCTCGCCGACTTCAAGGGCCTCAAGATCCGCGGCTTCAACAAGCTGACCGACACGGCGCTCGAGGCGGTCGGCGCCGCCCCGTCGGCGCTGTCCGGCGCCGAGGTCTACGGCGCGCTGCAGACCGGCGTGCTCGACGCCGGCCTGACCGACATCTCGGCCGCCTACAGCCGCCGGTACTACGAGGTCCAGAAGTTCGGCACGGTGACGCCGTCGCTCACCGTCTACTTCCACATGTTCGTCAACCCGGCCTGGTTCGACAAGCTGAAGCCCGAGCATCGCGCGGCGCTTGAGGCGGCCGCCAAGAAGGCCGAGCAGGACGCCGTGACGATCACCGAGGCGACCGCGGCCGACGCGGAGAAGCAGCTGCGCGCCAAGGGCATGCAGCTGCATGTGCATACGCCCGCGGAGATCGCCAAATGGAAGGCCGCGATGCAGAAGCCGGTGATGGACGCGTTCCTCAAGGCGGCGCCGCAGGACGGGCCGAAGCTGATCGAGCTGATGAACAAGCTGTGAGCGCGAGCCCGGCGCTCGGCGCGCGCGGGACGGGGACATGGGCCGCTGGGCCATGAGCAGCCGGATCGAGCGCGCCGTCGCCGCGGTTTCGAAGCTGTCGCTGGCGGTCGCCGCGGTCGCCTGCCTCTCCTGCCTGGCGCTGGTCTGCTACGGCGTGGCGATGCGCTACTTCCTCGGCCGGCCGCAATCCTGGGCGGACGAGGCGGTCGGCTGGCTGGTGGTGATCGTCGTCATGCTCGCCGTGCCCGAGGCGCAGCGCCGCGGCGAGAACATCGGCGTCGACTGGCTCGTCGAGCGCTGGTCGGGCGCCAAGAGGCGCGCCGTGCTCGCCCTCGGCGCGCTGTCCGTCGCGGCCGTCGCGGTGATGTTCGTCGTCGAGGGCGCCGAGACGGTCATGTTCACGCGGATGGTGGGGATCGTGTCGAACGCGCTCCCGGAGGTCCCGCTCTGGGCCATCCAGGGCCTTATACCCCTGGGCGGCCTTCTCCTGCTCCTTGTTGCGCTCGCGCAGCTCGCAGCCTGGGCAAGCGGGCGCGAGCCGGAGGGCTACGAGAGCGGTGGCCGCCTGGACACCCACGAATGACGTTCCTCGTCGTCCTCCTGGCGCTGATGGCGCTGCTCTACACGGGCATCCCGATGTTCGCCGGGATGTTCCTGTTCTCCGCAGTCGTGCTCTGGGCGGTCGAGGGCAGCGTCGGCACGCTCGGCGAGTTCATCTTCGGCAAGCTCGACGTCTACCTGCTGGTCGCCATCCCGCTCTTCATGCTGATGGCGCACTTCATGGTGCGCGGCAAGGTCGTCGACGACCTGTACGCGACAGCGCACACGCTGGTGCGCCACCTGCCCGGCGGGCTCGGCGTCGCCACGGTCTTCGCCTGCACGATCTTCGCCTCGATCTCCGGCTCCTCGGTCGCCACCGCGCTGACGATCGGCAAGGTCGCGATCCCGCAGATGCTGAAGTACAACTACAGCCCGCGCGGCGCCTACGGCGTCGTCGCCGGCGGCGGCACGCTC
Organism: Alphaproteobacteria bacterium; assembly: GCA_016793965.1. Lineage (GTDB taxonomy): Bacteria > Pseudomonadota > Alphaproteobacteria > JAEULF01 > JAEULF01 > JAEULF01. The sequence goes on from JAEULF010000026.1 coordinate 2,864, forward strand.
GGCATCCTGATCCCGCCCTCGGCGCCGATGGTGCTCTACGGTTTCGTCTCCGACACCTCGATCGGCGCGCTGTTCATGGCCGGCCTCCTGCCGGGCCTCCTGCTCGCCGCGATGTTCGCAGCCTATTGCATGATCTCGGAGGGAATCCGCGAGCGGAAGCTCGGCGCCGCCTACGTGCGGCCGCCGCGCGCGAGCCTCGCCGAGATGGGGACGGCGCTGCGCAAGTCGATGTGGGCCCTGACGCTGCCGCCCTTCGTGCTCATCGGCATCTATCTCGGCGTGTTCACGGCGACCGAGGCCGCCGGCACGGGAGCGCTCTGGGCCCTGCTCATCGCCGCCGGCATCTACGGCACGTTCCGCTGGCGCGACCTCTGGGAAGGCGCGCAGGAGGCGGCGCGCACGACGTCGATGCTGTTCATGATCATCGTCGGCGCCGCGCTGTTCGGCTACATGCTGACCAAGCTGCGCATCCCGCAGCAGGCGGTCGAGCTGGTCGTCGCCGCCGGCCTGAGCAAGACGCAGTTCCTGGTCGCCGTGATGGTCCTCGTCTTCGTGCTCGGCCTGATCCTGGAGTCGTTCTCGATCATCCTGATCACCACGCCGGTCATCCTGCCGGTGATGGCGGCGCTCGGCATCGACAAGGTCTGGTACGGCGTGATGCTGACCATCAACCTGGAGCTGGCGCTGATCTCGCCGCCGGTCGCCATGAACCTCGTCGTCATCAAGTCGATCACGGGAGCGCCGCTGAAGGAGATCGACATCGCGGCGATCCCCTACATGGTCATGATGGCGATCGGGATCGCGCTCATCGTCGCCTTCCCGGAGATCGCGCTCTGGCTGCCTGGGACGATGGACTACAAGTGAGGCCGGCTCCTCACTCGATCTCGCGCGCGAAGGGGCGCCGCAGCATCCAGGCGACCATCGCTGCCGTCACCTCCTCCTCGCGGCCGAAGAATCCGTGCGGAGCGAAGGGCTCGCAATCGTCGGATTCGGGCGGCCTGCCGCCGCGCACGCTGATGAGGGCAAAGCGCTCCGCGAGACGCGCCGCCTCGCGGTAGGGCGTCGCGACGCAGCTGTCCTCGCGATGGTGGACGAGCAGCAGCGGTGCCCTGATCGAGGTGAAATCGAACCTGCTCAGCACCGGGTAGGGGTTGCGCCCGCCCCGCTGCCACAGGGTCGAGGTGAGGATCACGCCGGCGATCTCGACCCCGAGGGCGCGACCGAGGTGAGCGCCCGAGATAGTGCTGCGGCTGGTCGTCAGGAGGAACGTCGGCCGGGGGCCCAGGCGACGGTCAAGGTCGGCGATCACCGCGCGAACGTCGGTCGCATGCTCGGCGCTTGCCCGGAAGCCGTCACTCATGCCGCCCGACTGGTCTGACGGCACGTCGAGGATGGCGCCGGCGACGCCGCGCTCGGCAAGCATGCCGCGGATGCGCACCACGAAGTTCCGGGGCCCGAACCTCGGCTGGCCGTCCTCGATCCGCATGCGGATGTTGCCGTCGCCGCCCGGCATCAGGATCGCGACGGCTGCTGGCTCGCCTTTCGGTGCCGTGACGAGGAAATAGGATTGCGTCACGCCGGGGCGGGTCGGGATCGTGACCAGCTCGCCTGCCCCCGTCGCGGCGGGCAGGGCCAGCAACGCGGACGCCAAGCACAGGGCAGCGCGCATCTGCGTCGACCTTTCCGGCTCGTGCTAACCTGCCAACAGGCCCAACTCGCGGGAGAGGTCAAGATGCCGACGGCGTCCCGGCAACGCGTCGATGCGATGGACGAAGCGGCGCGCAGCGCCTATGCGGCCGGCTTCGACATCAAGGCGATCGACCGGGACTTTCTCGACGATCCGTTCCCGTTCTACCGGCTGCTGCGCGAGCGCGATCCCGTGCACCGGATGCCGGGCGGCGGGATCTTCCTGGCGCGCTGGGAGGACTTGCAGGCGGTCTACCGCGACGCACGGACTTACGTCTCGGAGAAGACCGCCGAGTTCGGGCCGAAATTCGGGGTCGGCACGCCGCTCTACCGGCACCACACGACGAGCCTGGTCTTCAACGACCCGCCGCTGCACACGCGCGTGCGCCGGCTGCTCGCGCCGGCGTTCACGCCGCGGGCGTTGGCGCTGCTGCAGCCGCGCTTCGAGGCGATGGTCGACCGGCTGCTCGACCGCGCGGCAGCGCAGGGCGGCATGGACGTCGTGACGGAGTACGCGGCAGCATTGCCGGTCGAGATCATCGGGGACATGCTGGCGATCCCGCACGAGGAGCGCGCACCGCTGCGCGACTGGTCCCTCGCCATCCTCGGCGCGCTCGAGCCGATGCTCACGCCGGCGCAGCACGCAAGCGGCAACGAGGCGGTCGCCGCGTTCTCGGACTTCCTGCGGCGCCATATCAGGCGCTACCGAGCGACCCCTCCAGCCGGCTTCGGCCAGGTCCTCGGCCTGCTGCTCGCCGAGGGAAGCGACGGCGACCGGTTGAGCGAGGAGGAACTGGTGCAGAATTGCATCTTCCTGCTCAACGCCGGGCACGAGACGACCACGAACCTGATCGGCAACGGCGTCGGGCTTCTCGTCGCCTTCCCCGACGAGGCGGAGCGCCTGCGCCGCGAGCCCGGCCTGATCGACAGCGCCGTCGAGGAGTTCCTGCGCTACGAGAGCTCGAACCAGCTTGGCAACCGGCGCGTCGCCCAGGCGACGACGCTGGCAGGGCTTGCGCTGGAGCCGGGAACCTCGATCACGCTGGGCATCGGCGCTGCCAACCGCGACCCCGCCCAGTTCCCGGATCCCGATCGGCTCGACCTCGGCCGCACGCCCAACAGGCATCTGGCGTTCGGCGCCGGCATCCATGCCTGCGCCGGCATGACGCTGGCCCGGCTGGAGGGCCGCATCGCGATCGGCAAGCTGATGCAACGCTTCCCGCGCTTCGCGCCGGCGGGCCCCGCCAAGCGCGGCGGCCGGGCGCGCTTCCGCGGCTACCTGTCCTACCCTGTCGCCTTCGCCTGACCGCGCGCGCGCAGCAGCGGCAGCAGCGCGGCACCGAGCAGCAAGGCGATGAACGCGACGCCGAGGGTCCCGGCGATCGGTCGGTCGAAGAACGCGAGCACGTTGCCGTCCGCCTTGATCATCGAGGTGACGAAATGCTGCTCGAGCAGGGTTCCCAGGACCATGCCGAGGATCGCGGGCGCGACCGGGAACCCGTTCTCCTCCATCAGC
>JAEULF010000030.1 GCA_016793965.1 Alphaproteobacteria bacterium
GCTGACCACCAAGGGCCTCAAGCACTGGACGCAGGTGCTCGACGCCGCCGGCGTGCCGGCCGGCCCGATCAACGACATCGAGCAGGCCCTGGCCTTCCCCCAGGCCGCCGCGCGCAACATGGTGATCGAGGTCGACGACCCGGTCGCCGGCAGGATGAAGCTCGCCGGCAACCCGGTGAAGCTCTCGACGCTGCCCGAGCGCGCGACGCGCCCCCCGGCGCCGGAGCTGGACGCCGACCGGGCGGCAGTGCTGAAGGAGCTGGGGCTGTAGGGGGCGGCGCGGCAGCGCTTGAGCCGCTCGTCAGCGACAGCGCGGCCTAGGGCGGACTGCCCGCGCCTGTCGCAAACCTGCGCCTGTCGCACTGCGCCTGTCGCACTTGCTGGCTACGGCCGGACGCATTAGCTTCGCCCGATGCTCGATCGCCTCACCCGCATCACCGTCGACCCGCAGGTCTGCGGCGGCCAGCCTTGCATCCGGGGCCTGCGGATTCCCGTGTCCGTGGTGCTGAAGCATCTGGCGGCCGGGCAGACGGCCTCGGAGATCGTGCAGGAGCTTCCGGAGCTGCAAGCCGAGGACATCCGGGAGGCGCTCCGCTACGCGGCCTGGCTCGCCTCCGGGCGGACGATCGACGTCTCCTTCGCGGCGTGAAGATACTCGCCGACGTCAACGTGTCGCGATCCGTGGTCGAGCGCTTGCGCGCGGCGGGGCACGAGACGATGCGCGTGACCGAGGTCATGGATCCGCGCGCCAGCGATGCCGCGATCATCGCCGAGGCCCGCAAGCGGTCCGCCGTCGTCCTCAGCCACGACCAGGACCATGGCGCGCTCTTGGCGATCTCCGGCGCAGTCGGGCCGTCCTTGGTCAATCTCCGCGTCTCGCAGGTCGATGCCGGGCACCTGGCGGCGAGGCTCGTGTCGGTCCTGCAGTCCTTGAAAGCGGAGCTGGAGGCCGGCGCCGTGGTGACCGTCGAAGACCATCGCGTCAGGATTCACCGCTTGCCGATCGCATAGAAGTCGACTTCGCCCGTCCGTCGCCCGGCATTGACGACCTGTCACGGATGGAGGCCCCCAAGCATCGTCGACAGACCGCCTTCCCCTTCCCTGTCGTCCTTTGCTACAGGGTGCGCCACCATCCGCCGCGCCCCCCGAGGTACCGCCCCATGAACGCCACGCCCACCGCCACGCCCACCGCCACGCCCACCGCCATGCCCAACGCGCTCGTCCCCACCCTCGACCCGCACGCCCTGGCCAAGGCGCTGTCCGGCTTCCACCTGATCGACGGCGTGCTGCGCCCGGCTGTGTCGGGCAAGACCTTCGACGTGGTCAGCCCGGCGACGCGCAAGGTCGTCGGCCAGGCGGCCTATGGCGAGAAGGCGGATGTCGACGTCGCCGTGGCGGCGGCGAAGCGGGCGCAGGTCGAGTGGGGCAAGCGCTCGGCGCGCGAGCGCGGCAAGCTGGTCGCCGAGTGCGGCCGCAAGCTCGCCGACCATGTCGAGGAGCTGGCCCGCCTGGTGGCGCTGGAGACGGGCAAGGCGCTGCGCACGGAGAGCCGCGTCGAGGCCTCGGTCGTCGCCGACGCCTTCGCCTTCTACGGCGGGCTCGGCGGCGAGCTGAAGGGCGAGACCGTGCCCTTCAATCCCAAGATGATCACCATGACGGTGCGCGAGCCGATCGGCGTCGTCGGCGCCATCATCCCCTGGAACGTGCCGATGATGCTGATGGCCTACAAGATCGCGCCGGCGCTGGTCGCCGGCAACGCGGTCGTGGTCAAGTCGGCGGAGGAGGCGCCGCTGGCCGTGCTGCGCGTCGGCCAGATCCTCAACCAGGTGCTCCCCCCCGGCGTGTTCAACCTGCTCTCCGGCTTCGGCCCGGAATGCGGCGGGCCGATCGTGGCGCACAAGGACGTCGGCAAGGTCTCCTTCACCGGCTCGGTCGACACCGGCAAGATCATCGCGCACGCGGCCGCCGACCGCCTGATCCCGGTGACGCTCGAGCTCGGCGGCAAGAGCCCGATGATCGTCATGGACGACGCCGACCTCGACAAGGCGGTGGACGGCGCCGTCGCCGGCATGCGCTTCACCCGCCAGGGCCAGAGCTGCACGGCGGCCAGCCGCATGTTCGTGCACCGCAAGATCCACGACGCGTTCGTCGAGCGGCTCAAGGCCAAGGTCGACAAGATGGTGATGGGCGATCCCTTGGATGAGAGGACGGACATCGGCGCCATCGTCTCGCCGCAGCAGTTCGAGCGCGTGCAGCGCTACATCGGCATCGGCAAGGCCGAGACGGGGGCGAAGGCGCATGAATGCTCGGCGATGCCGAAGGATGCCGCCTTGAAGGACGGGCTGTTCGTCCGCCCGGTGATCTTCACCGGCCTGAAGAACGACAGCCGGGTCTGCCGCGAGGAGATCTTCGGCCCGGTGACCGCGGTCATGGCCTTCGACAGCTACGAGGAGGCGATCGGCCTCGCCAACGACAGCGACTACGGCCTCGCCGCCTCGATCTGGACGACCAACCTGAAGACGGCGCTCGACGCGACGCAGCGCCTCCAGGCGGGCTTCGTCCAGGTCAACCAGAACCTCGTCGTGCAGCCGGGGCTCTCCTATGGCGGCGTCAAGCAGTCCGGCCTCGGCAAGGAGGCCTCGGCCGAGGCGATGCTCGACCACTTCACGCAGAAGAAGACCGTCATCATGAACCTGGCGTGAAGGCCGGTCCCCGGCGGCAGGCGCCGCAGCGAGGACGCATGCCGCCATGTCCGTGACCCGCGTCTCCTTCGGCCGGCAGCGCTCGAAGCTGCGCCTGCTGGCCTATGCCGGGGCAGCCGTGCCGCTGCTGGCGCTGGCCGTGCTCGCCGGCGCCTGGGCCTGGCTCGCCACCGGGCTGCCGCGCACCGTCGGCACGGCGCAGCTGCCAGGCCTCTCGGCCCCGGCCTCGATCACGCGCGACAAGGACGGCATTCCGTGGATCCGCGCGGCATCGGCCCTCGACGCCTGGACGGCGCTCGGCTTCGTGCACGCCCAGGACCGGCTGACGCAGATGGAGATGACGAGGCGCTTCGTCAGCGGCCGGCTGTCGGAGGTGGTCGGCCAGCGCGCCCTGCCGTCGGACAAGCTGGTGCGCACGCTCGGGCTCCGCCAATCGGCGGAGCGCAGCCTCGCGGCGGCGAGCCCGGACTTCCGCGCCGTGCTCGATGCCTATGCCGCCGGCGTCAACGCCGGCGTCGCGGCGCGGCCCGGGCCGCTGCCGATCGAGTTCGTCCTCGCCCGAATCGATTGGGAGCCATGGACGGCGCTCGACGGCCTGCTCTGGGGCAAGGCGATGGCCCTGCAGCTCTCCGGCAACTGGCGCTCCGAGCTCATGCGCGCCCGCCTCCTCGCCGTGCTGCCGCCCGAGCGCATCGACGAGCTCTACCCGCCCGACGACCCGACGGGACCGTCCACCATCCGGGCGAGCGACGCGGCTCCCGGCGCCACGCCGAAGGCTGCCCGCGCGGAGCTCGGCGCCGGCGCGCGAACGGCGCTCGCCGGCCTGGCGGTGCCACGCCTGCCTGACTTGCCGCCGCCCTTCGACGTCGCCGGCGCTTCCAACGTCTGGGCCGTCGCCGGCCAGCGCACGGACACCGGCGGTGCCATCCTCGCCACGGACCCGCATCTCGGCCTGCAGACGCCGGCGATGTGGTACCTCGCGCGCATCGAGGCGCCGGGCCTCGCACTGGCCGGCGCCACCGTGCCCGGCGTGCCGGCCATGGTCGTCGGCCACAACGGCCAGGTCGCCTGGGCCTTCACCACCACCCATGCCGACACGCAGGATTTCGTCGTCGAGCGCGTCGACCCGGCCGACCCGCGGCGCTACCTCACGCCGTCGGGATCGCTGCCCTTCGAGCAGCGGACGGAGACCATCCTGTCGAGCGACGGGCCGCCCGTGCAGCTCGCCGTGCGCGCGACGCGCCACGGGCCGGTCATCACCGGCCTGGACGAGACCGCCGACGACGCGACGCGCACCGTCGGCCAGGCGACCGGCATCGGCGCCGCCGCTCTGCTGGCGCTCGCCTGGCCGCTGCTGCTGGAGACCGACCGCTCGATGGAGGGTCTCGTCCGGCTCAACCTGGCGCGCGACCGGCAGGAGTTCGTGACCGTGGCGCCGCTGGTCAACGCGCCCATCCAGAACGTCTTCTACGCCGACCGCGCCGGCAACATCGGCTTCATGGCCCCGGGCCTGATCCCCGTGCGCGAGTCCCATGACGGCCGCTACCCGGTGACCGGCTGGGACCGCCCGCGCATCTGGTCAGGCTACGTCCCGGCCGCGCAGATGCCGAGCGCCGCCAACCCGCCCGACGGCGTCCTGATCAACGCCAACAACCGCATCGTGCCGCCGGACTATCCGTTCCCGATCTCGCTCGATTGGCCGGAGCCCTACCGCGCGCGGCGCATCGGCGAGCTGCTGGCCGGCCCCGCTCCGGTGAGCCTCGACCGGTCCGCGGCGGCGCAGCTCGACAGCGTGTCGCTGCTGGCGCGCGAGCTGCTGCCGCTGATGCTGGCCGCCGCAGGCGAGGCGCCGCCGAGCGCCGAAGACGTGCGGGAGGCGACGGCGCTGAAGCTGCTCGCCGCCTGGGACGGCGAGATGCTGGCGGCACGGCCGGAGCCGCTGCTCTTCCTCGCCTGGGCCAAGGAGCTGTCCTGGGGGCTCTATGCCGACGAGCTCGGGCCCCTCGCGCGCGATTTCCACTACTGGCACCCGCGCTTCCTGCGCGCCGTCCTGTCCGGGCAGGCGCATTGGTGCGACGACGTGCGCACGCCGGACCGGCGCGAGAGCTGCGCGGAGGTCGCGCGCGCGGCGCTCGTCCGCGCGGTCGCCGGCCTGGCCGACCGGCTCGGCGGCGAGCCGGCGTCCTGGCGCTGGGGCGACGTGCACGAGGCGCGCTTCCGCCACCCGCTGCTCGGCAGCCTGCCGCTGGTCGGCGGCTGGTTCGGGCGCAGCGTCGCGAGCGACGGCGACGACTTCACGGTCAACCGCGCCAGCCCCGCCTTCCGCTCCGGCGCCGCCGCCTGGCGGCACGTCAGCGGCGCCAGCCTGCGCGTCGTCTTCGACATGGCCGATCCCGACAGCTCGCGCTTCATGATCGCCACCGGCCAGTCCGGCGACGTGCTCTCGCCGCACTACGTCGACATGGTCGAGCGCTGGCGCGACGGCGTCCCCGTGCGCCTGCCGCGCCAGGCGCCGGAGGACGGGCGCGTGCTGGCGCTGGTGCCGTGAGGGAGCCCGCGACCGTATCGCCGCGAAGGATGGACCGCGCGGCGGGAAGCCCCTAACGTCGCCGCGCAACCGCCGCGGAAGACCGATGACATCCCCCGCTCCCGTCAGCTTCGCCGACGTGCAGAAGGCGGCGTTCGCCATCGCCGGCACGCTGCAGCGCACGCCGCTGGTGGCGGCGCCGGCGCTCTCGGCGCGGCTCGGCTGCACGATCCTGCTGAAGCTGGAGACGCAGCAGGCGACCGGCTCGTTCAAGGAGCGCGGCGCGCTGGTCAAGCTCGCGGCGCTGACGCCGGAGGAGCGCCGGCGCGGCGTCATCGCCTGCTCGGCCGGCAACCACGCCCAGGGCGTCGCCTACCACGCCCGCCGCCTCGGCATCGCCGCGACCATCGTCATGCCGCAGGACACGCCCTTCTCCAAGGTGGCGCGGACCGAGGCGCATGGTGCCGCGGTCCGCCTCGCCGGGCGCGACCTCGACGCCGCCGAGGCCGAGGCGCACGCCGTCGCGGCGCGCGACGGGCTGGTCTTCGTGCATCCCTATGACGACCC
>JAEULF010000031.1 GCA_016793965.1 Alphaproteobacteria bacterium
GGACGGCGACCCGGACGTGCAGCACGACATCGACCATCCGGGCGCGCCGCGCTCGACGCTCGGCGTCCTGGTGCGCGGCCTCGAGCGCCGCAAGCGCGCCCAGGCCGGGCCGCTGACCGTGCTCTGCTGCGACAACCTGCCGGGCAACGGCCGCGCCGTCGCCGCCGTGGTCGAGGGCTTCGCGCGGCGCATCGACCCCGCGCTCGCCGACTGGATCCAGCGCCACGTGTCCTTCCCCTCGACCATGGTCGACCGCATCGTGCCGGCGACGACCGAGGACGATCGCCGCCGCGCCGGCGCGCTGCTCGGGCTCGAGGACGCCGGCACCGTCGTCGCCGAGCCCTTCACGCAATGGGTGGTCGAGGACCGCTTCGCCGCGGGGCGCCCGGCCTGGGAGGCCGGGGGCGCCCAGTTCGTCTCCGACGTGGCGCCGTTCGAGACCATGAAGCTGCGGCTGCTCAACGGCAGCCACACGACCATGGCGCTGCTGGGGTTCCTCGCCGGCCACCGCTTCGTGCGCGAGGCCGCTGTCGATGCGCCGTTCCGCACGATGATCCAGCGGCTGATGGCGGAAGATTCGGCGCCGACCCTGTCCATGCCGCCAGGCGCCGACCTCGCGGCCTACCAGAGGGCTCTCGTCGAGCGCTTCGCCAACCCGCGCCTCGACCACCAGCTCAAGCAGATCTGCATGGACAGCTCGCAGAAGCTGCCGCAACGCCTGCTGATGGCCGCGCGCGAGCGGCTCAAGGCGGGCGCCGTGCCGCAGCACATCGCTCTCGCCGTCGCGGGCTTCATGCGCTACTCCGCGGGCTGGGACGAGGCTGGCCAGCCGATCCAGCTCGATGACCCGCTCGCCGCCAAGCTGCGGGCGGCCGGCGCTGCCGGCGGCAGGGATGCCGCCATGCTGGCGCGCGCGATGTTCGCGATCGGCGAGATCTTCGGCACCGACCTGCCGCAGAACGCCGCCTTCGTCGTCGCCGTGCAGGCCTGGCTGGCCAAGCTGCTCGCCAAGGGCGCCAAAGCGACGGTGGCGGAGGCCTACGGATGAGCGCGCACCCGCTCCTCGCCGCGCTGAGGTCCGCCCGAATCGTCCCGGTCGTGCGCACGCACGACGCGGCGCTCGCCGAGACCGCCGTCGCCTGGCTCAAGGGCGCCGGGTTCCGCTGCTTCGAGATCACCATGACCGTGCCCGGCGCTCCGGCGCTGCTCGCCAAGCTGGCCGCGGACAAGGAGCTGCTGCTCGGCGCCGGCACGGTGACGACGCGCGCCGACGCCGACGCCGTGCTCGCCGCCGGCGCGCGCTTCGTCGTCGCGCCCTATGTCGCGCCCGACATCGTGGCGCCGTGCAAGGTCGCGGGCGCCGCCGTCATGCTCGGCGCCATGACGCCGACCGAGATCGCCGCGGCGCGGGCCGCCGGCGCCGACGTGGTCAAGATCTTCCCGGCGAGGCAGGCGGGCGGCCCGGCCTTCCTCAAGGCGGTCGGCGTGCTCTTCCCCGGCGTCGCCCTGATGCCGACGGGCGGGGTCGACGCCGACGAGGTGGACGCCTACCTTGGAGCCGGCGCGCTGTGCTGCGGCGTCGGCGGCAAGCTCGTCGACGAGGCGGCGCTCAGGGCCGGCGACCGCGCGCGCGTCGAGGACGCCGCCCGGCGCGTGCTCGGCGGCGCCGTCCAGCGGATCGCCTGACAACCGGAGCTCTCCATGGCCACCGCCGCATCCGAGGCCGACCGGCCGCTCGACCTGATCTGCATGGGCGAGCCGCTGATCGAGTTCAACCAGCAGCCCTCGCCCGACGGGAGACCCGTCTACCTGCAGGGCATCGGCGGCGACACGTCCAACGCCGCCATCGCCGCGGCCCGCCAGGGCGTGCGCGTGGCCTACCTGACCGCGGTCGGCGCCGACGCCTTCGGCGACATGCTGCTGCAGATCTGGGAGGCGGAGGATGTCGACGTGCGCTTCGTGCGCCGCGACAACGTCGCGCCGACCGGGATCTACTTCGTGTCGCACGGGCCGGACGGCCACCACTTCACCTACCGGCGCGCCGGCTCGGCCGCGAGCCTGCTGTCGCCCGCCGAGGTGCCGGACGAGATGATCGGCGCGACGCGGATCTTCCACGCCTCGGCGATCAGCCAGGCGATCTCCTCCAGCTGCTGCGACGCCGTCTTCCACGCCATCGCGCGGGCGCGCCAGCTCGGCACCTACGTCTCCTACGACACCAATCTGCGCCTGCGGCTGTGGGGCATCGAGCGGGCGCGCGCGGTGATCCACGAGACCATCGGCATGGCCGACCTGACGCTGGCCTCGATCGAGGAGGGCCAGCTCCTGACCGGGCTGACCGACGCTGACGCCATCGTCGACACCTACCTGCGCTACGGCGCGCAGATGGTGGTGCTCAAGCTCGGCCCCGAGGGCGCGCTGCTCGCCAATGCCGAGGGACGGCTGCACGTGAAGGGGCATCGCGTCGCGACGGTCGATGCCACGGGGGCCGGCGACGCCTTCGCCGGCGGCTTCCTCGCCCGCCTCATCGCCGGCGACAGCCCGGACGAGGCGGCGCGCTACGCCAACGCCGTGGCCGCGCTCTCCACGACAGGCTACGGCGCCGTCGCGCCGATCCCGCGCAAGGCCGACGTCGAGGCGTTCCTCGCCGAGCGGGCGTAGGCGGCGCAGCGCGAGATCCGAGGCCAGGGGAAGCGCGTCACTCGACCATTCCCGCCGCGTCGAGATGGCCGCGCACCGCGCGCACCGCGGCGGTGAACGCGCGGTCCTCGATGACGGCGAAGCCGCGCGGCCGCGGCAGCGCGACGGGGACGACGGCGGCGATCCGGCCCGGGCGGGGCGTCATCACCGCCACGCGGTCGGCCAGGAACACCGCCTCGCTGATGCTGTGCGTGATGAACAGCACGGTCTTGCGCCGCTCCAGCCAGATGCGCTGCAGCTCCAGGCTCATCTGCTCGCGCGTCATGGCGTCGAGCGCGCCGAAGGGCTCGTCCATCAGCAGGATGGCCGGGTCGTGCACCAGCGCCCGGCAGAGGGCCGCGCGCTGCTGCATGCCGCCGGAGAGCTCGTGCGGCAGCGCCCGCTCGAAGCCCTCGAGCCCGACCAGCTTGACCAGCGCCGAGATCCGGCCGGCCTCGGAGCGCGCGTCGATGCCGCGCATCTCCAGCTGCATCGCGATGTTGCCGGCCACGCTGCGCCAGGGCAGCAGGACCGGGCGCTGGAAGACGATGCCGACATCCGGGTGCGGGCAATCGACCGGCGCGCCGCCGATGGCCGCCTCGCCCGCGCTCGGGCGAACCAGCCCGGCGACGATGCGCATGAGCGTGCTCTTGCCGCAGCCCGACGGGCCGACGACGGCCACGAACTCGTGCGGCGCCACGGCAAGATCGATGCCGCGCAGCGCCTCCACGGCGCCGGCCGAGCCCGCGAAGCGGTGGCCGACGCCGCGGAGCGCGATCGAGGCGGCAGCGTCCTGGGCCGCCGCCGACGTCACTGCGGGACGTGCGCGTTCGTGAACACTTTCTCCGGCGCGATCGGCTGGGCGATCTGCTTCGTCTTCTCCAGGACGTCGAGCATCGCCTTCCAGTCGGCCTCGGACATCGTGCCGAGCGGCTTGCCCTTGGTGTTCGACGTCTCGACGATCTCGAAGGTCAGCGCGAGCTGCCGCAGATGGACGGCCCGGGTCTTCTCGAGCTCCGGCTTCGCCTTGACCGCCGCGTCGACGGCACCGGCCGGGTCGGCCTTCGCCGCCGCCCAAGCCGCCGCCGTCGCCTTGAGGAAGCGCTTCGCCGCCGCGCCGTTCTTCGCCAGCCACTCCGCGTTGGCGACGATGCCGCCCTCCAGGGCCGTGACGCCGAAATCGGCGTAGCTGAAGGTGTGCAGCTTGGCGCCCTGGGCCTCGAGCTGCGGGATGTGGAAATAGGTGACGCCGGTGATCGCGTCCGCCCGCTTCTGCAGGAACAGCGCGGACTTGGCGCCGACCGCCGGCGCCAGCACGTTGACCTTGGCCGGGTCGACGCCCGCCGCCGCCATCATCACCGGGTACATCTGGGCCGTCGATTCGGCGGGCGCCATGGCGACGACCTTGCCCTCCAGGTCCTTCGGCGACTTCAGCGGCGCGTCGGCATGGCTGATGATGACCATCGGGTTCTTCTGGTGCACGCCGAAGATGGCGACCAGCGGCATGCCGCCGGCGACGCCCTTCACCATCGTGCCGTAATCCATGAAGCCCAGGGGGTCGTTGCCCTGGGCGACGACCTTCGCGGTGTTGCCCGACCCGTTGCCCTCGGCGATCGTCACGTCGAGGCCTTCCGCCTTGTAGAGGCCCTTGGCGACGCCGAGGTAGAACGGCGCATGGGCGCCGTAGAAGGTCCAGTCCAGGCGGAAGGTGATCTTCTCCTGGGCGCCGGCCCCTGGCGCGAGCGCCGCGAGCGCGAGCGCCGCGGCGGCGATGGTGGTCTTGGTGCGCATGTGACGTCTCCTTGGCTGGACTAGAGCGTGGATCCGGGTTCGGCGGCACGCATGCTGACGTGCCAGGGCAACGCCAGGCGCTCGGCGAGGGCGACGCCGTAGTAGAGGACGAGGCCGATCGCCATCAGGCAGACGAGGATCGCGAAGAGGAGCGGCGTGTCGAGATTGGCGTTGGCCCAGAGCAGAAGGTAGCCCAGCCCGCTCTCGGCCCCGACCCACTCGCCGACCACGGCGCCGACGGTGGAGAAGGCGACGGCCACCTTCATGCCCGAGAAGATCTGCGGCAGCGCGAAGGGCAGCCGGATCTTCAGGAACGCCTTGAGAGGCGTGGCCTGCATCGAGCGCGCGAGGTCGAGCACGTCGGTCTCGACCGATCGCATGCCGGCGATCGTGCCGATCACCACGGGGAAGAACGCGACCAGGAACCCGATGAGCAGCTTCGGCGCAACGCCGAGCCCGAACCAGATGATGATGAGGGGGGCCACGGCGACCTTCGGGAAGGACTGCGACACGACAAGGAGCGGCATCAGCGACTTCTCGAGGACGCGCGACCAGACCAGCGCCATGCCCAGCGGCACGCCGACGACGACGCTGAGCAGGAAGCCGCCGACCGCTTCGAAGGTGGTGACGGCGCCGTGGCGCAGCAGGAGCTGCGCGTCGCTCGCCAGGCGCTCGGCCACCAGCGCCGGCGCCGGCACGAGATAGGGCGGCAGGGCAAGGGCGGCGACCGCGCCGTGCCAGGCCAGCAAGGCCAGCGCCACGGCCGCGAGCGGATAGGTCCAATCGGCGGCCCGGCCCATCAGCAGGCGACCTCGGCGAGCCGGCGCGGATGCTGCGTCAGCGCCTCGCAGCCGGTCTCCGTCACCAGCACCGTCTCGCTGAAGCACATGCCGAAATCCGGCATGAACAGCGACGGCACGATGTGGAACGTCATGCCGGGCTCCAGCACCGTCGGGTCGCCGGGCTTGAGCGCCAGGAAGCGGCCCTCCGCCCAGTTCGGCGGGAACCCGATGCCGACGGCATAGGCGGTGCGGTGGTCGAAATAGGCGCCCAGTCCGGCACGCTCGAACACGCCGCGGCAGGCCGCATCGACCGCGCCCGACGTGATGCCCGGCCGGATCGCGCCGATCGCCCGGTCGAGCGCCTCGACGATCAGGCCGGCGCGCCGGCGTTGCTCCGCGCTCGCCGCGCCGACCGTGGCGCAGCGCGCGACGATCGCGTGGTAGCGGTCGATGCAGGCGGCGGATTCCAGGAACACCACGTCGCCGCGCGCCACCGGGCGGCGCTGCCAGGTGGCGAAGCAGATGCCGGTCGCCGGCCCGGCGACGACGAGCGGCACGCGGAAGTACTCGCTGCCCGCCGCCGTCGCCGCCTGCAGCATGGCAGCGGCCAGGTCGTTCTCGCTGCAGCCCGGGCGGATCGCATGCAAGGCGGCGTCCATGCCGGCAACGGCCGCCGTCGCGGCGCGCCGCATGCTCGCGACCTGCTCCGGCGTCTTGCGCATTCGCGCGCGCTCGATCGTGCCGCCCCAATCGACGAGCCGCCGGTCGAGGCTCCGCTCCAGGGCCTTGTAGGCCTGCACCGTCAGGTACCAGGAGCCGGTCTCCGCGCCGACGGCGCTGCCTGCGGGCGTGCGCGTGGCCAGGTGGCCGGCCAGGATCGCGACGGCATCGTCGGTGTCCTCGATCGCCACGAAGGCGCCGATCGTGCCGAGCGCCAGGGCGAGCTGCCGGTTGACCCGGCGCGAGACCAGCTCCGGCGGGCCGTCAGGCGTCACCACCGCGCACTGGAAGGTGAAGTAGCCGATCGAGTTGTAGCCGGTCAGCCAGAAGATGCTCTCCGGATCGAACAGCAGCAGGGCCGCGAGGCCGCGGCTGCGCATGTCGTCCTGCAGGAGCTTGAGATGGCGCCCATAGGTCGCAGCCGGAAAAGGCGGCGGGATGCGCGCATACGCTCGATCGAGCCCGTCCATCGTTGCGTCCGAGATGCCGCGGAAGGGCCGATGCTAGCAAGCCCGATCGATAACCGATAATATCCGAGAATTCCGACATCAGGCCGATTGGTTATATGAACCTCCGCCAGCTCGAGATCTTCCGCGCCGTCATGCTGGCCGGAACGGCGACGGCGGCCGCGCGCCAGCTCGGGATCGCGCAGCCGGCAGTCAGCAAGCACCTGCGCCAGATGGAGGCGCGCCTCGGCCTCGCCCTGTTCGACCGCGCGGGCAAGCGGCTGGTGCCGACCGCCGACGCGCGGGCGCTGCTCGACCACGCCGAGCGCCTGTTCGCCGGGCTGGAGCAGGTGCAG
>JAEULF010000272.1 GCA_016793965.1 Alphaproteobacteria bacterium
CTGCGCCGGCGTGCCGTCGGCGACGACCTTGCCGCGCGCGATGATGATGCAGCGCGAGCAGATCGCCTGCACCTCCTCGAGGATGTGGGTGGAGATGACGATGGCCTTGTCCCTTGCCATCGAGGCGATCAGCGCCCGCACCTCGTGCTTCTGGTTCGGGTCGAGGCCGTCGGTGGGCTCGTCCAGGACCAGGACCTCCGGGTCGTGCAGGATCGCCTGGGCGAGGCCGACGCGCCGCTTGAAGCCCTTGGACAGCGTGTCGATCGGCTGATCGAGCACGTCTGCCAGGTTGGCGCTGCGCACGGCATGGTCGAGGCGCGCCCGGCGCTTGTCGCCCGAGAGGCCGCGGATGTCGGCGATGAAGTCGAGGAATGCGCCGGCGTTCATGTCCGGGTAGAGCGGCGCCCCTTCCGGCAGGTAGCCCAGGCGCGCCTTCGCCTCGATCGGCTTCTCCTCGACGTCGAAGCCGCAGATCCTGGCCTTGCCAGCGGTCGGCGTCAGGAAGCCCGTCGCCATCTTCATGGTGGTCGACTTCCCGGCGCCGTTCGGCCCGAGGAAGCCCAGCACCTCGCCGCGCGCGACCTGGAAGCTCACGCCGTCGACCGCGCGGATCTGGCCGAAATGCTTCACCAGCCCGTCGATCTCGATCATCGCCGTCATGGGCAGACCTCTATCCCTCCCTGCGCACTGGACACGGAGCGACAGGCTCCAGGGCCGGCGCGGGTCGAATGTAGGAACGGGTCGCGCGCTTGCAAGAGGGCCGAGATGGCGGTGACCCGACGCGCGACGAAGGCCCGCGGTGAAACCACGGCCGGGCCGGTTCCGCAAGGGGTAAACCATGCGCCCAAGGCGCAATCCGGCCAACCGCCGCGCCGGCGGTCTCGCTTGCCTGGCGGTAGGCCGATCAAGCCTCAGTTTGCGCGCTTCAAGGCGGCGTCGATCGCCTTGCCGAGCTCGACCGAGAGCGGCTCGATCGCGGAGCCGAACGCTGCCGTCACGCTGCCGTCGGGCGCGATCAGGAACTTGTGGAAGTTCCAGCGCGGCTCGCCCTCGCGCGGGCCGAGCCGCTGGGCGATCCACTTGTAGAGTGGATGCGCATCCGGGCCGCGCACGCGCACCTTCGCCGTCATCGGGAAATCGACGGCGAAATTGACGGCGCAGAACTCCTTGATCTTGCCGTCCGCCTCCGGCTCCTGGCCGCCGAAGTCGTTGGACGGCACGCCGAGCACGACCAGCCCCTTGTCCCTGCGCGCGTGCCAGAGCTTCTGCAGTCCCTCGTACTGGGGCGTGTAGCCGCAGAGCGACGCCGTGTTGACGATGAGGACGGCCTTGCCCTTGAAGCGCGCGAGGGGCAGCGGCCCTCCCTCGATCGCGTCGAAGCTGAAGTCGTGCGCCGACATTGCCGTGCCGGGAGTCGACGAGGCGGCCATGCTGGTCTCCGCGATCAGGGGAAGCGTCGCGATCGCCGCCAAGGCGGCCAGGATCATCCGTCGCTCAGCCATAGCGCTCCTCCGTCCATGGGTCGCCGTGGTTGTGGTAGCCGCGCGCCTCCCAGAAGCCGGGGGCGTCCTTGTCGGTGAACCAGATGTGGCGAACCCATTTGGCGCTCTTCCAGAAGTAGAGCTTCGGGATGACGACGCGGACCGGGCCGCCGTGCTCGCGCGTCAGCGGCTGTCGCTCCCAATGCGTCGCCAGCAGGACGTCGTCGTCGTCGAAGTCGGAGAGCGGCACGTTGGTGGCGTAGCCGTCATAGCTGCGCAGGATCACGTAGCGTGCGGCCGGCGTCGGCTGCACGAGGCCGAGCAGATGCTTCGCGCTGACGCCTTGCCACGCGTTGTCGTAGCGGCTCCAGGCCGTGACGCAGTGAATGTCGGAGGTCGAGCGGTGCACCGGCTGCGCCTGGAGGTCCTGCCATGACCAAGCGAGCTTGCGGGCCACCTGGCCGCCGACGGTCAGCGACCAGTCCCGCGCATCGACCGCCGGCTGCTGGCCGAGGTCGAGGACCGGCCAGTTCTTCACGAGATGCTGGCCGGGCGGCAGGCGTTGCCGGCGCTTGTCGGCAGTGGTGCCGGTGAGGAGCCGCCCCTCGCGAGCCCATTCCTGCTTGCGCTCGATGAGCTTCGTCCGGCTACCGGCCGAAGCGTTGCGGTCATTCTCGGTCATGGCCTTGGACTCCGGAACGCGTGCCGTCGCTGCGATGGATCTAGGCCAAACGCTCCCGGCTGCCCAGCCTTGCAAGAGTCACGGCCGCGGAACGATGGCGTGAGCCCGTCACGGCAGCCCGGTGCCGGACGGCGCCGGGTCGGCCGGCAAGCCTGCCAAGCAGCGTCCGTCCACAACCGATTCCACCCGGCGGTCGAGCGCGACCTTGCCGCAGCGCGCGCAATCCTGCTGGCGCGCCGCCAGGAGGCGCAACGCCTCTCCGAGCGTCTCCGCTCGTCGCCATGCCTCGTCCAGTCCCTCGCCCATGCGTCGCAGGGCGCCCTTGTGCGCGACCAGTACGGCTTCGAGCGCCGCCACGCGGTCGCGCAGCGCCATGATCTCCAATTCTCCCATGCGTCGAGAATATAAAATGAACAAGAGACGAACAAGAAGAGAGATTCGTCACCCGAACGGGCAGCTCGCGCGACCGCATCCTTTTGCTCCGCGCTTGGCGACGTACTCGCCGCAGCGGGCGCAAGCGACCATCTCCTCCGCTTCCGCCGCCGGCGCTTGCGCGGAGGATTCCGAGCGCACCTTGCTCGGGCGCTCGCGTTCCTCCTTCAGCTCCTGCCGCCGCCTGAGCAGCTTCACGCCGTAGACAATGGCGACGATGACCGCCGCCAGGATGAGGAGCTTGCCGAGACTGATGCCCATCGGGGGCTCATAGCACCGCGGACCCGCTACAGGCCATAGCGTGCCCAGGCGGCGCGCGCCTCGATCGCGGCGATCCATGACGCGGTCATCGCGTCTGCTCCGGCCGGCGCCGCGACAAGCCTGGAGAATGGCCAGGGATAGCGCGGCTCGGTCGCGACCTGCACGAACCGCACGGTGTCGCCGAACCGCTCGCGCATGACGTCGCGCAGGTCGCCGAGGCCGTCGATGAGGCCGAGCGCCACCGCTTGCCGGCCGGACACCACGCCGCCGTCGAACAGCGAGTCCTCACCCGCCTTCAGTCGATCGCCGCGCCGCAGGCGGACCAGATCGGCGAACGCCGCATGGGCATCCTTCTGGATCGCCTTGAGCCGGGCGACGTCATCGGGACGCTCCGCCTGGAACGGGTCGAGCATGCCCTTGCGCTCGCCCTCCGCATGAATCCGGCGCTCGATCCCCAGTCGCCGCATCGCGTCCTGGAAGCCGAAGCCGGCGCTGACGACCCCGATCGAGCCGACGATCGACGACGCATCGGCGAAGATCTCGTCGCCCGCGCATGCCAGCATGTAGCCGCCCGACGCGCCGACGTCCTCGATGAAGGCATAGACCGGCAGCTTCTTCTCCTCCGCCATAGCGCGGATGCGCCGGAAGATCAGGGCGGATTGGACGGCGGCGCCGCCCGGCGAGTTGATCGCCAAGGCGACGGCCCTGACGCGCCTTGTGGCGAAAGCACGCGCCAAGGGCTCTGCCATCGACTTGAGCGACAGGCCGCCGCGCCCGACGCTGCCGCTGCCGATGACGCCGGCCAGCCGGAGCACCGCGACGACCGGACGCCGACGGCGCCAGGGCAGGAGCCTGCCGAGATCGAAACCCGTCATCTGATTCCTCGATCTGCGCGCTTAAGCGGCGCGGGACGGAAGGATAGGCTCTCCGTCAGCCCAGGAAAGGGCTGCCGCTTCGCGCAGGACGGAGTCGGCATGCGTCGTGAAGCGTCCGTCGGCGCCGTGCAGCACCAAGCCCGGCAGGAGCCGGGTCGGCGTCCTGCCTCCCTTGCGCGCCTGGACGATGATGCGCACGGCGGCTGCGCCCGCCTTCGGCCAGAGCGGCAGCACGGCGATGCTGCCGAGCCGTCCGCCGATGGCGGCGATGGCCGTTTCCAGCCGGTCTGCGCGCCAGATCAGCGTCAGCTTGCCGCCGCGCCGCAGCGCATCCGCTGCCGCATCGACCCAGCGGGCGAGCGGCGCCGCAGCGGACTCGCCCATCGCCTTCTCGCGCGCCGCGCCGGCCGCGGAGCGGCTGCGCGCCCTGTCGTGGAAGGGCGGGTTCATCAGCACATGGTCGAAGCTGGCCGGGCTTGCTGCGCCCGGCAGGGCGGTCACGTCGCCGGCTTCGACCGTGGCGCGGTGCTCGAGCTCGTTGAGCGCGACGCTCGCGCGCGCCAGCGCCACGAGATCGACGTCGCTGTCGATGCCGAGGATGCTGGTCGCGGAGCACCGGACCGCGAGGCATAGCAGCGCCGCGCCGGTGCCGCAGCCAAGCTCCAGCGCGCGCTCGCCGGGGCGAGCCTCGACCGCGGCAGCCAGCAGGACCGGATCGATGGCGGCACGGAAGCCGTGCCTCGGCTGGCGGATCCGTACCCGGCCGCCGAGCAGGCTGTCAGTGGTTGCCGCGTCGTCGCTCACCTGTCCGTCCCCGGCGCGAAGCCGGCGATGGCAACGCCGTCCGGGGCGGAGTCCTCAAGGATGCGCCGCGCGCGCCGCGCCTCGATGTCGTCGACCATGATGCGCCGCGGGATCGCGCCGATGCTGCCCTCGAGCGCCGCCGTGTGCCCGTCGAGCACGACCGTCTCGATACCCTCGCCGGCGAGCATCGCCGTGGCCCAGGAGATCAGCACCGCGTCGTTGGTGCGCAGGAGCTCGCGCATGGCACGGCCTCCGACGTTGTTCAGCTCTTCGTCCGCCAGCCGCTCGCGAAGAGCTGGCGGAGCGCGACCAGGAGCCCGAGGCAGGTCGCGGCGAGGACGAGCAGCGACGTCGCGACGGGCGCCTCGCCGGCGCCCGCGAGTCCCTGCCGCATGCCGTCGATGGCCGGGAAGGCTGGCAGCAGCGCGAGCGCCGACGGCAGCGGCTCCGGCAGGGTGGCAAGCGGGAAGAAGGTGCCGGACAGCATCATCAGCGGCTGCAGGAACAGCGTATCGACGGCACCGTAGTCGTCCCAGCGGCGCGCCCACAGGCCCGCGATCGCGCCGATCGTCGAGAGCGCAAGGGCGCCGAGAGCGAGATGCGCGAGCGCCAGCAGCGGGTTGGGGAAGGTCAGAGGCGCGAACGGGATGAGCACGAGCAGGACGGCCAGCCCGCAGGCGATGCCGGCCACGGCGCCTCCGAGCGCGTGGCCGAGCGCCAGCTCGCCGGGCGAGAGCGGCGCCATCAGTTCGTCGGCGATCGTGCCCTCGAGCTTGCCCATCACGATCGGGAAGCAGCCGCCGGCGAAGGCGAAGTTGCCGGCAGCGCTGAAGGCCAGCCCCGGCGCCAGGAACGCGATCATGTCCAGGCCCAGCGGCGCGGGGTCGCGCGACCCCGCGGCGATCCCGAAGGTCGCGGCGAAGAGCAGGCCCATCAGCGGCGGGCCGAACAGCAGCTCGCCCCAGCTCTTCACCGTCGACCGGCGCAGCTCGCGCATGAACAGGGACCAGAGGCCGATCCAGTTGCGCGCGGCGTAGGGGCGCATGGCGCCCCTCAGGCCTTGAGCTTGTAGCCGGTCGCGAACATGCGCCAGGCGACCGCGAAGAGCACGGCCACGGCTGCGGACATCACGGCGATGCCGATCCCGACCGGCATGTCGGCATGCCCGGTGAAGCCGCAGCGGAACCCGTCGATCATGTAGAAGAACGGGTTGGCGTGGGCGACGGAGTGCCAGGGCTCGGGCAAGCGCTCGACCGAGTAGAACGTGCCGGACAGGAACGACAAGGGGACGACGATGAAGTTGGTCACCGCGGCGATGTGGTCGAACTTGTCCGCCCAGATGCCGCCGATCGTCCCGATGAGGGCCAGAAGCAGGGACGCGGCGACCGCGTGGAAGAGGATGAGGCCGGGATCGGCGATGCGGATCGGCGCGAACGGGCTCATGGCTGCGGCGCACGCGATGCCGACCGCGATGCCGCGCGTCGCGCCCGACAGCGCGTAGCCGAGGGTCAGCTCCAGGGGCGAGAGCGGCGGCATCAGGACGTCGACGATGTTGCCTTGGACCTTCGCGATGACGAGCGACGAGCTCGTGTTGGCGAAAGCGTTCTGCGCCATCGACATCATGATGAGGCCCGGCGCAAGGAACTGCGCGAAGCCGACGCCGCCGACCGTATCGACCGACCGGCCGAGGGCGAGCGTGAAGATGGCGAGGAACAGGAGCGTGGTGACGAGCGGCGCCGCGACGGTCTGCATCGCCACCTTCAGGAACCGGCGGACCTCTTTCAGGTAGAGGTTCCACAGGCCGACCCAATTCGCGCCTGTCGCGATCGTGCTTGCGAATGGCCGGGACGAAGGCGCGAGAAGCTCTGGCATGGGTGTCTCCAGCGACGAAACTCCGGCGTCGCGGCGCCGTTTGTAGTCTCCTTCCCCCAGGGACGGAAGCGGCGGATTTCAAGGTGCCTGCAAGCGGATGCGGCAGAATTCTCCACTCGGAATGGATTCCCAATGGTGCTATGCAAAACCCTATCGTGGCGTCGCGGGGCCTCGGCTCGCGTCGGCGCGCTGCCCCTGCAATAGTGCCGAACCGCCGCTGCGATGCTTGAGCTGCTGATCAAGGGAATCCTCGTCGGCGTCGCTATCGCCGCTCCGGTCGGTCCGGTGGGAGCGCTGTGCGTGCGCGTCACCTTGACCCGCGGCCCGCTGCACGGCCTGTGGGCCGGCTTGGGCGCGGCGCTCGCCGACGCGATCTTCGGCGTGGTCGCGGCGTTCGGCCTGACCCAGATATCGGAGCTGCTGGAGCGCTACCAGGTCCCGATCCGCATCGCCGGCGCGCTTTTCATGCTGCTGCTGGCCATCCGCATCTGGGCGAAGCAGGTCGGCGACGACTCGCCGGAGGCGCAGGCCAAGGCCCTTGCCGCGGAGACCAAGCTCAAGCAGGGCGGCACGATGTTCACGGCGTTCGGCGTGACCTTCTTCCTCACCTTGACGAACCCCGTCACGATCCTGGCGTTCGCGACGATCTTCGCGGCGGTCGGCGTGACGACGGCGAGCACCACCTTCGACCACGCCATGGTGATGGTGGGCGGCGTGTTCATCGGGTCCTGCATCTGGTGGCTGACGCTGGCGGGAGGCTCTTCGTTCCTGCGCGGGCTGCTGAAGCCAGGGGCGATGCGCCACATCAACCACGTCACCGCGGGCCTGCTGCTCGCATGCGCGATCGTGGTGATCCTCAGCTTGATCCGCCCGGACTGGGTGCCGCTCTCGTGATGCCGCCGGCTCCGGCCGGCATGCCGAGCGATCAATGGCTGGCGTCGTAGAGGAGGCCCCTGCGCGGCGCGAACCCGGCCTCCTTGGTGCGTCGCACGTACTCGTCCAGGCTCACGATCTCGACCGCGAGGAACGGCAGCTCGGCAAGGACGACGCGGACCTCGTTGGTGTCCTCGTCATGCAGCATGCGCGCGCGTTCCAGGCGCGCGCGCTTGGATTCCTGGGCGGCTTCCGCCTCGCGACGTTGGATCTCGGCCTGCTCCGCCGGCGTCCGCTTGCGCGGCTGCGCGTCGGCGCGCCTGGCGCCCACCATCGCTCGCAGAGGCTGGGTCGCACGGATCGCCGCGGACGCGACCGCGGCCATGGCAGGCGAGCCTGACGCGGTTGCTTGCGGCGAGACTTGCGCTGTCGGCGCGGCAACGACCATCCCGATGCTCCCCCTGGCTGGACGCCATGATGTCGGGGCACGGCGCCGATGCGCAAGCGCCCAGCCGCGACGGGTCCGCGCGGACTCCAGCGGCGTGCCCAAGCATGCCCAAGCCGGCGCCGCGGACGTGGCGCTCGCCCGCCTGCCCGGCCAGGTCTATGCTGCGCGCCGGTGGGAGTTCGGAGGATCGCATGATCGAGTCGTTCATCGAGAACTTGGCGCAGCGCCTCGTCGAAGCGCGCAAGGAGCGCCGCCAGGTCGGCGGTCTGCCGGCGGACCAGCTGCCGCATACCGCCTCGGAGGCCTACGCCGTGCAGGACGTGGTCCTTCGGCGGCTCGGTCCCGCCAAGGCGTGGAAGGTCGGCGCGGCGAATCCGACGGCCGAGCCCGCATGCGCGCCGATCTGGACCATCCTGGAAAGCCCGAGCCGGCAAGGCTGGGGCGCCTTCATCGAGCACGGAATCGAGCTCGAAGCCGCGGTCCGGTTCGGCAAGGCGCTTCCGCCGCGCTCCAAGCCTTACGCGCGCGAGGAGGTCCTTGACGCGATCGATGCCGTCATGCCGGCGATCGAGATCGTCGACAGCCGCTATAAGGACTTCCAGAAGATGGACCGCTTGGCGCAGCTTGCCGACAACCAGAGCAACGGCGCCCTGGTCGTCGGCCCTCCGCTCAAGGACTGGAAGGGCCTCAAGCTCGACGCGCTCAAGGCGAAGCTATCGGTCGACGGCAAGCCCCTGGTCGAGACCGTCGGCGGCAACACCGCGGGCGATCCCGTGCGGCCATTGACGTGGCTGCCCGGGGTGCTCGCGCCCCGGCGCCATCGCATCGAGGCTGGCACCATCGTCACGACAGGCGCCCTCACCGGCTTGCGGTTCGTCGACAAGCCGTGCGCCGTCAAGGGCGAGATCGAGGGGTTGGGGACGGTCGAGCTTGTCTTTTCCGCCTAGGGAGATCGGGCGCCGGGAGGCGCGGCGGCTGCCTTGATTCCGCACTGCAGCACCGTTAGGGTCCGCCACCCCAGCCGGGCCCGCCACCCCGGCCGAGCCTCTGGGGCCGAGCGCGAGACATGCCCATGGCTGCTGCCGCCGAGACCGGCGCCAGGACGGCGCGACCGACCAGCTTCCAGGCGCTGATCCTGACGCTCCAAGCCTATTGGGCGTCGAGAGGCTGCGTCATCCTGCAGCCTTACGACATGGAAGTCGGCGCCGGAACGTTCCACCCGGCGACCACGCTGCGCTCGCTCGGGCCGGCAACGTGGAACTGCGCCTATGTGCAGCCGTCGCGCCGGCCGAAGGACGGCCGTTATGGCGAGAACCCGAACCGGCTGCAGCACTACTACCAGTTCCAGGTCCTGATGAAGCCGTCGCCGCCGGACATCCAGGAGCTCTACCTGGGCTCGCTCCGTGCCCTCGGGATCGATCCGCTTCAGCACGACATCCGATTCGTCGAGGACGACTGGGAGAGCCCGACGCTGGGCGCATGGGGCCTGGGATGGGAGGTCTGGTGCGACGGCATGGAGGTGACGCAGTTCACCTACTTCCAGCAGGTCGGCGGCATCGAGGTCGACCCGATCTCGGTCGAGCTGACCTACGGTCTCGAGCGCCTGGCGATGTACGTGCAGGGCGTGGAGAACGTCTACGACCTCGACTGGAACGGTGTCGTCGGCGAGGGCGCCGTCGCCTATGGCGACGTGTTCAAGCAGTCGGAGATCGAGTT
Organism: Alphaproteobacteria bacterium; assembly: GCA_016793965.1. GTDB lineage: Bacteria > Pseudomonadota > Alphaproteobacteria > JAEULF01 > JAEULF01 > JAEULF01. Next base: position 9,445 of record JAEULF010000272.1, read on the forward strand.
CTCGATCTTCAATTTCGAGCGCGCCGACACGGCGGTCGTCCTGCAGCGCTTCAAGGACGCGGAAGCCGAGTGCATGGCGCTCCTCAAGGGCCCGAAGCCGCTGCCGCTGCCGGCCTACGACCAATGCATGAAAGCCTCGCACCAGTTCAACCTTCTCGACGCTCGCGGCGCCATCGGCGTGCAGGAGCGCGCCGCCTACATCGGGCGCGTGCGCGCGCTCGCGAAAGCCTGCGCGGAAGCCTGGCTCGCGACCCAGGTCGGGAAGGGCTGAGCCATGGCCGAGTTCCTGCTCGAGCTCCTGTCGGAGGAGATCCCGGCGCGCATGCAGAAGCGCGCGGCTGAGGATCTGAAGCGCCTGGTCACGGACAGGCTCGGCGCGCTCGGCGTCGCCACGGCGGACGCACGGGCATTCGCGACGCCGCGGCGCCTGACCCTGCTGGTCAAGGGGCTGTCGCAGCAGCAGCCCGACGTGGCCGAGGAGCGCAAGGGCCCCCGCGTCGGCGCGCCGGAGCAGGCGATCCAAGGCTTCCTGCGCGCCAACGGCCTGACGTCGCTCGACGGCTGCGAGAAGCGCACGGTCGGCAAGGCCGAGTTCTGGTACCTCGTCGTGGCGAAGCCGGGCGGCCCGACGGCTGACATCCTGCGCCAGGTGATTCCCGAGGTCGTCGCCAGCTTCCCCTGGCCGAAGTCGATGCGGTGGGGGCGCTCCAAGCGCAGCTGGGTGCGCCCGTTGCGCCGCGTGCTCTGCCTGTTCGGCGGCAAGCCGCTCGACTTCAGCCTCGACTTCGGCGGCATCGTGATCCGGTCGGGGAGCGAGACGGAGGGCCACCGCTTCCTGGCGCCGGGCGCCGTGGCGGTCGCGAGCTATGCCGACTACCGCCAGAAGCTGCGCGCCCGCAAGGTGATGCTGAACGCCGTGGACCGCATGCTCCTGATCAAGGAGCGCGGGCGCGTCCTCGCGCAGGCAGAGGGGCTCGTCGTCAAGGAGGACGAGGGGCTGCTCGAGGAGG
>JAEULF010000292.1 GCA_016793965.1 Alphaproteobacteria bacterium
CTGATCCTGCGCATCACGACGCCCGACGATTCGGAGCTGGCGATGTCGTCGGCCTCGCAGCTCGCCGAGGCCTATGACGGCAGCACGCTCGCCTACCAGGACGAGACGCGGATCAACGACGAGCAGCCGAAGGTGACGCGCGCGCGCGCGACCCGCCCGACGCCAGGCGCCGGCGTCACCCTGACGGTCGAGGGCGACAGCGACGATGTCGGGCGCAAGCAGCTGCCGCCGGAGACGATCTTCTCCGCCGAGCACAGCAAGCGCCTGATCGCCGCCGCCGCCGCCGGGCAGGGCCAGTACAGCGCGACCGTGGTCGATGGCACCTTCACCAAGGGCTATGTCGTGTCCGCCTTCATCGCCAAGGCTCGGCCGGCGCCGCGCGGCACCTATTCTGGCCCGGCCTTCCCCGACGCCACGGTCTGGCCGGTGCGCTTGGGGTACTTCCCGCTCGGCGAGGCGGCGGGCGAGCCGGAATTCGAGGCGTCGGCGCAGATCGGCGCCAGCGGCATCGCGGCGGAGCTGGTGATCGAGCAGGCCGGGCTCAAGCTCAAGGCGACGCTTGTGGGGCTGAAGCTGCTCGAGCCGGAGGGGTGCTGAGCGCTCATGGCGGAGTATCCCGGCGTCCCGCGGGTCGGCGTCCTCGCCATCGTCTGGCGCGGCGGGCGCGTCCTCCTGGTGCAGCGGCGCAACCCGCCTGATGCCGGGCTCTGGGGCTTTCCCGGCGGCAAGCAGGATCTCGGCGAGACCGTCACGGAGGCGGCCGAGCGCGAGCTGTTCGAGGAGACCGCCGTCGCCGCGGCGGCGACCGAGCCGCTGACCGTGCTCGACGCCATCACGCGCGACAGCGATGGCGGCGTGCGCTTCCACTACACGCTGATCGCCGTGCTCGCGCGCTGGCGCGCCGGCGACGGCACGGTCGGCAGCGATGCGCAGGACTTGCGCTGGGTGACGCCGGCGGAGGCGGCGCTGCTGCCGCGCAGCCGCGCCGTCGACCGGCTGATCGCGCTGTCGCAGGAGCGGCTCGGGCTGACGCGCTGACCGACGGGGAGGGGGCTGCGTGGGACCGTTCGCCGCCATCGTCCGCGCGGTCATCGAGCGCCGCCGTCGCGCGCTCGACGCCATGCCGCCGGCCGCGCGGCAGGAGCGCCTGCTGCTGCGACTGGTCGAGCGCGCGGCGGCGACGCGCTTCGGCCGGGCGCACGGCTTCGGGCGCCTGCGCGGCGTCGCCGACTTCCAGCGCGCCGTGCCGCTGCGCCGCTACGAGGAGTTCTGGCGGGAGTGGTGGCAGCCGGCTTTCCCTGTCCTGCGCGGCGCCACCTGGCCTGACGCCGTGCCCTTCCTCGCGCTCTCGTCAGGCACGACGTCGGGCGTCACCAAGCACATCCCGCTCACCATGGAGATGCTCGCCGCCAACCGCCGCGCGGGGCAGGACACGCTGCTCTTCCACTTCCTCGCCCGGCCGGAGAGCCGCGTCCTCGGCGGGCGGAGCTTCATGCTCGGCGGCAGCACGTCCCTGGAGGTCTTGGCGCCGGGCATCCGCGCCGGCGACCTCTCCGGCATCGCCGCGGCCACGCTGCCCTGGTGGGCGGCGCCGCTGGTCTTCCCTGGCCGCGACCTGGCTCTGCTGAGCGATTGGGAGGAGAAGCTCGAGCGCATGGCGCGGGCCTCGCTCGACATGGACATCCGCGTGCTCACCGGGACGCCGAGCTGGCTGCTCATCCTGCTGGAGCGCGTCAAGGCGCTGCGCCAGGCGCGCGGCGAGGATCCCGCGCGGCCCTATCCGGGGATGCAGCTCCTGATCCATGGCGGCGTCAGCTTTGCGCCCTACCGCCAGCGCTTCCTCGACCTCCTGTCGGTTCCGGCACCTGATCTGCGCGAGGTCTATGCCGCCAGCGAGGGCTTCATCGCCGTCGCCGACCGCGGCAGCGGCGAGGGCATGCGCCTCTGCCTCGACCACGGCGTCTTCTTCGAGTTCGTGCCGGTCGCCGAGCTCGGCGCCGCGCAGCCGACGCGCCACTGGGTCGCCACAGTCGAGACCGGCATCGACTACGCCCTGGTGCTGTCGAGCTGCGCCGGGCTCTGGAGCTACGTCATCGGCGACACGGTGCGGCTGGTCGATCGCGACCCGCCGCGGCTCCTGGTCACCGGGCGCACTTCTTACAGCCTGTCGGCTTTCGGCGAGCACCTGATCGCGGAGGAGGCGGAGGGCGCCGTCCTCGCCGCCGCGGCAGCGATCGGCGCCGCGGTCGATGACTGGGCGATGGGCGCCAGCTTCCCGACGGCCAGCGAGCCGCGCGGCTTCCATGTCGTCGTGGCCGAGCTCGCGGGCGGCGTGCCGGGACCGGACGTCCTCGCGCGCTTCGCCGACGTTCTCGACCGCGATCTCGCCGCGCGCAACGCCGACTATGCCGCGCACCGCGCGGGCGGCACCGGCCTCCTGGCCCCGTCGCTGCTGGCCGTGCCGCCCGGCAGCTTCGCGCGCTGGATGAAGCGGCGCGGCAAGCTCGGCGGCCAGCACAAGGTGCCGCGCCTGATCTCCGATCCCGCGCTGTTCGCCGACCTGCTGGCGTTCATGCGGGACGCGGAGAGCAGAGGGTGACGGCTCGCCGAACGAGGCCCCACCACGACCCGACGCTACGTCCGCTTCGTCTCCGCCTCGTAGCGCGCCTTGGTCGCCGCGTCAGGCGGGTAGAGGCCGGGCAGCTTCGTGCCCTTCTCGACCTCGCCCATGATCCAGCTCTCCAGCTTCTCCTGCTCGACCGAGGCGGCGGCGACGGCCTCCGCCAGCGCCTTGGGGATGACGACGGCGCCGTCGGCATCGGCGACGATCACGTCGTCAGGGAAGATGGCGACGCCGCCGCAGCCGATCGGCTCCTGCCAGTTGACGAAGGTCAGGCCGGCGACCGAGGGCGGTGCCGCGGCGCCGCTGCACCAGACCGGCAGACCGGTGCCGAGGACGCCGGCCAGGTCGCGCACGACGCCGTCGGTGATCAGCGCGCCGACGCCGCGCTTGACCATGCGCGCGCAGAGGATGTCGCCGAAGATGCCGGCGTCCCGCACGCCCATGGCATCGACGACGACCATGACGGCGGGCGGCATGTCCTCGATGGCGCCGCGGGTCGAGCGCGGCGAGGCCCAGGATTCCGGCGTCGCCAGGTCCTCGCGCGCGGGAACGAAACGCAGCGTGAAGGCGCGCCCGACGAGCCGCTTCTGCTCCGCGCGCAAGGGCTTCGGCCCGCGCATCCAGACGTTGCGCAGTCCCTTCTTGAGGAGGACGGTGGTCAGCGTCGCCGTTGTGACATGGGCGAGCTGGGCGAACAGGTCTTTGTCGGACATGGGGCTCCGGCGGTCTGGGAGGGACAGGGACGCAGGGCGGGAGGATGGCGAGGAAGCTGCGGCAGGTGTCAAGGGGCGGTGCGCTCCGTTGCCTGGCGACCGCAGCGGGGCCGAACCGTCGCTTGCGATGCCTTGTGCTCCGCCGCCGCGCCTACTCCAGCAGGCCCGCCGCCTTTGCCGCCTTCGCCAGGTTCTTGTAGCCCATGGTCGCGTAGGTCAGGGGGTGCGCCTTGGCCGGGTCCTGCTCGGCCTCGACGATCAGCCAGCCCTTGTAGCCGCCGGCGGCGAGGGCCTTGGCGACCGCCGGGAAGTCGACCATGCCGTCGCCGGGAACGGTGAACACGCCCTCCAGCACGGCGTCGAGGAAGCTGCGGTCGGCGTCGATGGCCGCCTTGAGCACGGGACCGCGCACGTCCTTGCAGTGGACGTGGCTGATGCGCGTGGCGTGCGTCTTGGCCGCGCGCACGGGATCGCCGCCGGCATAGGTGAGGTGGCCGGTGTCGAGCAGCAGGCCGACGTCCGGGCTGGTCTCGGCCATCAGCCGGTCGATCTCGGCCTCGGTCTGGATCAACGTGCCCATGTGGTGGTGATAGGCCATCGGCACGCCGCGATCCTTCAGGTGCGCGGCCACCTTGTTGAGGCCCTCCGTCAGGCGCTTCCACTCGGAATCGCGCAGCTTCGGGCGCTTCGACAGCGGCTTGTTGCGGTTGCCGTGGATGCAGCGCGAGACGTCGCAGAACACCATGGCCGGCGCTCCCAGAGCGGCGAGCAGCACCAGATGCTTCTCGACGGCGGCGATCTCGACCTCCGGCGAGCGCTCCATGAGATGCGCGCCGTGCCAGCCGGAGGCGAGCTTGAGCCCGTGCGCGTCGAGGATCGGCTTGAGCGCCTTGGCCTCGCGCGGGAACTTGTTGCCGAGCTCGACGCCGGCGTAGCCGGCCTGCTTGGCCTCGCTCAAGCAGGTCTCGAGCGGCGTGTCGCCGCCCAGGCTCGGCATGTCGTCGTTGGTCCAGGTCAACGGGTTGATGCCGATCTTGACGCTCATGCTCAGGCTCCCAGTTTCTGCTTCTTGCGCGCGGCCTCATAGGCCGGCCGCTTGGCTTGGACGGCGACCGGCACGTCCCACCAGGCGCCGCCCTCGCCGGTCGAGAGCGCGGGGTCTGTGCCGATCACCACGACGGCCGTGCGCGGTGCCGCACGGGCGCGGGCGAGCGCCTCGGGCAATGCGGCGAGGCTGGCCACCGTCTCGGCCTGGGCGCCCAGGCTCGCGGCATGGGCGGCGAAATCGACGGCGGGGGCGGATTCGGCCAGAAGGTTGTTGAAGGGCGCGCCGCCCGTCCCCTGCTGCAGCCGGCTGATGCAGCCGAAGCCGCGGTTGTCGAGCACGACGATCGTCAGCTTGGCGCCGAGCGCCAACGACGTCGCGATCTCTGAGTTCATCATCAGGTAGCTGCCGTCGCCGACCATCACCACGACCTCGCGCTCCGGCAGCGCCAGCTTGGCGCCGAGCCCGCCGGCGA
>JAEULF010000294.1 GCA_016793965.1 Alphaproteobacteria bacterium
GACACGGTGACGCTCGGCTCGATGGGCATGCAGGTGCCCAGGCCGAGCGCCTTCGGCGTCGTGCTGGCGACCGAGCATCTCAAGTTCTACGTTTTCCTTGCCGTCGTGACGTTGCTGGTTGCGGGCACTGCCAACCTGCTGCGCTCGCGCGTCGGCCGGGCCTTCATGGCGATCAAGGACAACGAGCTCGCCGCCGCCTCGATGGGCGTGCCGACGGCGCGCTACATGGTGCTGGCCTTCGCCTGGTCGGGCCTGGTCGTCGCCACGGCGGGCGGCCTGTATGCCGCGCTCGTGCGCCATGTCTCGCCCGAGGCTTTCACCCTGCTCGAGCTGATCCTCCACTTCGGCATCGTCATGATCGGCGGGCTTGCGAGCCTGGCCGGGTCGATCCTCGGCGCTGCCGTGCTGACGGCGGCGCCAGAGCTGTTTCGCGACCTGCCAGGGTACGAGGAGGTCCTGATCGCGCTGCTGATGGTGGTGTTCCTGCTTTTCATGCCGAAGGGCCTGGCGAGCCTGCTCGGGCGCGCGTCACCTCATTTCCGCCAACGCTACTTCCGTGACTGAGCCGCTCGTCGCCCTCTCCGACGTCTCGGTCCGCTTCGGCGGCGTCGCCGCGCTGTCCGGTGTGAGCCTCACTCTCGGCGCGGGCGAGGTCGTCGCAGTGATCGGCCCGAACGGCGCCGGCAAGACGTCCCTGTTCAACGCCATCACGGGCTTCGTGCCGCTGACCGGCGGCGCCGTCCGGCTCAACGGCGCCCGCATCGACGGGCTCATGCCGCATGAGATCTCGGCCAAGGGCGTCCGGCGCACCTTCCAGAACGGCGGATTGTTCGCCGAGCTCTCGGTGCTCGAGAACGTTCTGGCCGGGTTGCACGCCCAGGTGCGCGGCAACCCGCTCTCGATCCTGCTGGGCCTCCCGGGCGCGCGACGCGCCGAGCGCGCCGCTGTCGCGCGCGCGCGCGAGCTGCTCGACCTGATGGGCATCCGCCACCTGGAGGGCCAGTCGGCCGGCAGCCTGTCGGGCGGCCAGCAGCGCATGGTGGAGATCGTGCGCGCCATCGCCACCGACCCGCCGCTCCTGCTGCTCGACGAGCCGGCGGTCGGGTTGGCGCCGCCGGTGCGCTCCCAGCTCGCGGCGATCGTCAAGCGGCTTGCCAAGGAGCGCGGCATCGGCGTCCTGCTGATCGAGCACGCCATCGAGCTGGTCATGGCGGTCGCCGACCGGATCGTCGTGCTGAACTACGGCGAGAAGATCGCGGATGCGTCGCCCGAGATGGTGCGCGCCGACAAGGCGGTGCTGGAGGCGTATCTCGGCCATGCCTGACGACCTCCTCATCGCGGAGAAGCTGGAGGCCGGCTACCCCGGCAAGCGAATCCTGCTCGGCGTCGACTTCGCCGTGCGTCGCGGCGAGGCGGTGGTGCTCCTTGGCGCCAATGGCAGCGGCAAGTCCACCGCGCTCAACGCGGTGAGCGGCTTCGTCCGGCCGACCGGCGGGCGCATCTTGCTCGACGGCGAGGACATCGCCGGCCTGCCGCCGCACCGGGTCTTCGCCGAAGGCGTGGTGCAGGTGAGCCAAGCGCGCGACCTCTTCCCGGACATGTCGGTCGAGGACAACTTGCGGCTCGGCGCGGCGCGGCGGAAGGACGCGGACGTGCCTGCGCTCCTGGCGCGCGTGTATCTGGACTTCCCGCGGCTGGCTGAGCGCCGGGGCCAGCGCGTCCGCACGATGTCCGGCGGCGAGCAGCAGATGGTCGCCATTGCCCGAGCGCTGATGGGCACGCCGAAGATCCTGCTCCTCGACGAGCCGTCCGGCGGGCTGGCGCCGCGCTTCGTCAGCGAGATCGCGTCCATCGTGGCGCGGCTCAAGGCCGCCGGCACGACCATGCTGATCGTCGAGCAGAACATCAAGCTGGCGCTCGACGTTGCGGACCGCTTCCTGGTGCTGAAGAGCGGCCTCGTCGCCGAGCGGGGCGACGTGACGCGCGCCACTTCGCAGGAGGCGATCGTGCGGAGCATCTACTTGTGACGCGCGCCGCGCCGGCGCGTCCTCGTTGCTGCCATCCCCGCCGTCGCGGGGATGGCTGATCGGTGCCGTCGAAGCGCCGGCGTATTCAGCGAAAGGGAGTGCCATGCCCGCCAAGACCGCCTACGACGGCATGATCGTCATCGACGGCCTGATCATCTCGAAGTTCAGCCGCGCCGTGTTCAAGGACATGCGCAAGGGCGGGCTGACCGCCGCCAACTGCACCTGCTCGGTGTGGGAGGACTTCGAGGGCACGATGCGCAACGTCGCGGCGTGGAACAGGATGTTCCGGGAAAACGCCGACCTCGTCATGCCCGTGCGCACGACCAAGGACATCCTGAAGGCCAAGAAGGCCGGCAAGACCGGCATCATCCTGGGGTTCCAGAACATCTCGGCCTTCGAGGACCAGATCGGCTACGTGCAGCTGTTCAAGGACGTCGGCGTCGGCGTCGCGCAGATGGCCTACAACACGCAGAACCTGTGCACGACCGGCTGCTACGAATCCGTCGATCGCGGGCTGTCCGACTTCGGCCGCGAGGTCGTGGCCGAGATGAACCGGGTCGGCATCATGTGCGACCTCTCCCATGTCGGCTCGAAGTCGTCGGACGACGTGATCCGGGCCTCGAAGAAGCCGGTCTGCTACAGCCATGTCTGCCCGAGCGCGCTGAAGAAGCACCCGCGCAACAAGTCGGACGAGGAGCTGCGCTTCATCGTTCAGAAGGGCGGCTTCGTCGGCGTCACCATGTTCCCGCCCTTCCTGGCCAAGGGCAATGCCGCGACGGTCGACGACTACGTCGCCACCATCGATTACGTGATCAAGATCTGCGGCGAGGACCAGGTCGGCGTCGGGACCGACTTCACGCAGGACCAGGATGAGGCGTTCTTCAGCTGGCTGACCCACGACAAGGGCTACGCCCGCGAGCTCGTGAAGTTCGCCCCGATCCAGAACCCGAAGGGCATCCGGCGGATCGGCGACTTCCCCAACTTGATGCGCGCCATGCAGAAGGCGCGCTGGCCCGCGCGCAAGATCGAGAAGGTGATGGGCGAGAACTGGGTGGCGATCCTGAAGGAGGTCTGGGGCGCGTAGCGGCGCGGCGCTCGCTAGGCCTCGGGCCGCTCCGCGCTCTCGTGCCAAGGGCGCAGGATCCAGGCGCTGAGCGCCGAGAGCGCCAGGAAGATCGCGATGCCGGCCAGGGATACGAGCGCCAGAGCGGCGAACATCCGCGGGATGTTCAGGCGGTAGCCGCTCTCGAGGATGCGATAGGCAAGCCCGGTCTGCGTGCCGGCGGCGCCGGCGACGAACTCGGCCACTACCGCGCCGATCAGCGCTAGGCCGCCGCTGATGCGCAGTCCGGCCAGCACGTAGGGCAGCGCGGCCGGCAGGCGCAGGAAGACAAGCGCTTGCCAGCGCGTTGCGCCATAGAGGCGCATCAAGTCCTGCAGCCCGCGGTCGGCGGCGTTCAAGCCGGCCGTGGCGTTCGACAGGACCGGGAAGAAGGCGACGATCGCCGCGCAGATCAGGAGCGACGCCGTGACGTCGTCGACCCAGATCAGGATCAAGGGCGCGATCGACACGATCGGCGTCACTTGCAGGATGACGGCGTAGGGATAGAGGCTGGCCTCGACCCATCGCCACTGCGCGAACAGTATGGCGAGCGCCAGCGCCGCCGTGACAGCCAGCAGCAGAGCGAGGCCGGTGACCTTGAGCGTCGCCAAGAGCGAGGGCCCGAGCACGCTCCAATCGGCGACCAGCGTGCGCGCGACGAGAAGCGGTCCGGGCAGGATGTAGGGCGGGATCGCTGCCGCCCGCACGCCCGCCTCCCACGCGACCAGGAACAGCGCACCGACGAGCACCGGCGCGATGCGGCGCAGGCGTCCTGCCGTCCCCGAGCTGCTCATGCCGCCGTCGCCCGGGCGAGCGCGCCGGAGATCCGGCGGCAGGCCTCGGCATAGGCCGGCGCGTGACGGAATTCCGGATCGCGCGGATAGGGGGACGCCACGGCGACCTCAGCGACGACGCGGCCGGGCCG
>JAEULF010000296.1 GCA_016793965.1 Alphaproteobacteria bacterium
GGGCGGCCGATGTAGCGCAGCCGCGCGCGATTGTCTCCCGTCGCCGCGACGATCGCGTCCAGGCGGCGCTCCAGCCAGGGCCAGGCGCCCTGGTTCTCCGGCTCCTCCTGGACCCAGGCCACCTCGGCGCCGGGCCACCGCGCCAGCGCGCGGCCCAGCGCCTGCGCCGGCAGCGGGTAGAGCTGCTCCAGGCGGAGCACGGCGATTCCCTCGGCACGGGCGTCCGACCGCGCGCGCAGGATCTCGTAGGCGAATTTGCCCGTGCACAGCACGACGCGCCGAACCGTCCCTTCGGGCGCGTCCGCGAGCACGGGCCTGAAACCGGTGCCCGCCGCCATCGCGTCGAGCGGCGAGACGCAGTCCTTGTGGCGCAGCAGCGACTTCGGCGTGAAGAGCACGAGCGGCTTGCGCCAGGGGGCGAGGACCTGGCGGCGCAGGGCGTGGAAGTAGCTGGCCGGCGTCGAGCAGTTGGCGACGATCACGTTGGCGCGCGCGCAGAGCTGGAGGAAGCGCTCCGGCCGTGCCGAGGAATGCTCGGGACCGCCGCCCTCCATGCCGTGCGGCAGCAGCATGACCAGGCCGGAGAGCCGCCGCCACTTCGACTCGGACGCCGCCACGAACTGGTCGATCACCGCCTGGGCGAGGTTGGCGAAATCGCCGAACTGCGCCTCCCAGATCACCAGCGCTTGCGGATCGACGAGGCTGGCGCCGAACTCCATGCCGAGGGTGACGTACTCAGCGAGCGGGCTGTTGACGACCTCGCAGCGGGCGCCGGCGCGGGCTAGCGCCGCCAGCGGCACGACGGCCCGTCCGTCCCGCATGTCGTGCAACGCCAGGTGGCGGTGCGCATAGGTGCCGCGCACGCTGTCCTGGCCGGCGAGCCTGATCGAGCGGCCTTCGTCGAGGAGCGTGCCGAGAGCCAGCGCTTCCGCCGTCGCCCAGGGCAATGCCGTACCAGCCTCGACGGCGGCCAGGCGCTGCGCCTGGAAGGCCGCGACCTTCGGATTGGCCTCGAAGCCGGACGGCACGACGGACAGGCGCCGTCCGACGTCGCGCAACCGCTCGACGGGCACCCCGGTCTCGACCGACGCGAGCAGCGCCGCCTCGTCGGCAGGGCGGACTCTCGCCCACCGCCCCTGCAGCCAGGCTGGAGCATTGGGCCGCCAGCCCTCCGCCGCCGCGAACTCCGCCTGCAGGGTCGCGCGATAGGCGGCGGCTTGCGCCTCGATCCCCGCTGCGGTGGCCCACCCTGCGGCGATGCAGCGCGCGGCATGAGTCTGACGCACCGGCGCCTGCGCATCGACGGCACGGTAGAGATGCGGCTGGGTGAAGCGCGGCTCGTCGAGCTCGTTGTGGCCGTGCCGACGGTAGCAGACGAGATCGACGACCACGTCGCAGCCGAAGCGATGCCGGCAGCCGACGGCGATTCGCGCGGCGCGCGCCACGGCGTCCGGGTCGTCGGCATTGACGTGCAGCACCGGCGCCCCGGCGAGCTTAGCAACGTCAGTGCAGGCACGCGACGAGCGCCCCTCGCTCGGCTCCGTCGTGAAGCCGAGCTGGTTGTTGACGACGAGATGCAGCGTACCGCCGACCGAGTACCCGGGAAGGCGGCTCACCTGGAACAACTCGGCGGTCAGGCCCTGGCCGGCGAATGCCGCATCCGTGTGCAGCAGCAGTCCGACGACCTTGCGCCGGCCGTCCGCGCCGGCGAGCTCCTGCTTGGCGCGCACGCGCCCGAGGGTCACCGGCGCGATGACCATCAGGTGAGAGGGATGCGGCGCCAGCGACAGGCGCAGCGCGCGACCGCCCGAGCTGCGCGTCGCCGACGCCCCGACGTGATAGGGCATGTCGCCGAGGAAGGCTTCGTCCTCCTCCTCGGCAGCGCCGGTCATCTCGGCGACGATGGCGCGCACGGGCTTGCGCAGCACGTTGGCCAGCAGGTTCAGGCGGCCGCGATGCATGCCGCCGATCACGACCTCCTCCGCGCCCGAAGCGGCAAGCGCGGCCAGCGCCGTCTCGACGAAGACGATCTGCGCCTCGCCGCCCTCCAGCCCGAAGCGCCGCTTGCCCGGGAACTTGACCGCCATGAAGCGCTCGAACTCGTCGGCCCGCAGGATCGCGTCGAGCGTCGCCGCCCTATCGGCGGCATCGTCGCGCGGCGCCTCGAACGCCGCGTGCAGCCACGCGCGCAGCGAGGGATCGTGGACATGCGCGGCCTCGAGCGCGAGCGCGCCGCAATAGGCCGCCGCCAGCCGGGCAGCCAGCGCCCCGACTGTCGTCGCGCCGAAGCCGTGCGACGACAGATCGACCGACTCGCTCTCCGCGCCGTCCAGGCCGAACAGCCGGGCATCGAGCGCCGCATCGTCGCGCGGCGCCAGGCCCAGGGGATCGAGCGCCGCGGCGCGGTATCCCTCGCGCCGAAAGGCATCGATCAGGCGCAGCGCGCGCTCCGCCAGGATCCCCGCGCGGAGGCCGTCGCCGCCGCCGTCGAGGCCCTCGAATGACAGCCGCCAGTCGGCCGGAACGCTCGCCGGATCGCGACGATAGCGCTCGTACATCGACAGCAGCGGCGCCGCATCGGCGCCCACAGGGGGAAAGCTGCTCAACCGCGTCTCGCTCAGCCGCGCGGGGCACGATGCCCGGACCCGTCGCGATATGGCCCGGTCGCACGCCGATCGGCAACCCTGTCCCCCGGGGCGTCGATACTCCCAGTCGGCGAGTATCCGAAAAGTTCTCTACTGTTGCTTGTCGGACTTTGGCATGACATGCTGGCATTCGCCGGGGACCAAAGAGAACACCATGTGGGAGGTCCTGCATGCAGCTCGATCGCGCCCTGCTCACCACGTTCCACGGCTACGAGGACAGCGCCCGCTGGTGCTTGACGCCCGACGGCCTCCTGATCGAGGGCGATACGGCGCCGCGCGGCACCGGTGGGCCGCCGCGCACGGTGCGCCGGATCTGGCAGGCGTACGGCCCCGCGGTGAGCGAGGCGGCGCGCACCTATGACGTGCCGTTCGAGCTGATCCTCGCCACCGTCGCCACGGAATCGCGCGGCAACCCGAATGCCGAGCGCACAGAGCCGGGCTTCATCTCCTATGCGCAGACGCCGTCGCGCGTCTCGGTCGGGCTGATGCAGACCTTGATCTCGACGGCGCGCCAGGCGCTGCGCGATCCCGGCATCGGGCCGGAAGCGCTGCGCGACCCGGCAACGGCGATCCGCGCCGGCACGGCCTATATCGCGTCGCAAGCCGGGCTGACCGGCGGCGATCCGCCGAAGGTCGCCTGCGCCTACAACGCCGGCGGCATCTACCGCCAGGCCAGCCAGGCCAACCGCTGGCGCATGCGCCAATACCCGATCGGCACCGGCGCCCATGCCGACCGGTTCGTCGCCTGGTTGAACGACGCCTTCATCCTGTTCGAGGCGCCGACCGGGTTTGGCCTGCCGAGCCTCATCGATTTCGCGGCTGCCGCGGGAAGTCCTCCATGACGCTGATGGACACGCTGGCCGCCGGCAAGCCGGTGCCGCCGGACTACATGGAGTCGGTCATGGTCGGCCTCGCCCTGGTCGTCGTCCTCGCCATGATCCTCGAGCGCGCGCTGGCCGTCCTCTTTGAGTGGGGGCCGATCGAGACGCTGTTGGCGAAGCGCAAGTTGCGCGCGCCGATCGCGCTCGCTGCCGCCTGGGGCATTTGCCAGAGCGTGCAGTTCGACGTGCTGGCGATCCTGTTCGCTCGCCCGGTCGGCTGGGGCGGCGTGCTCGTCACGGCCGCCGTCGTCGCCGGCGGCAGCAAGGGCGCCATCCTGCTGTTCCAGGGCGTGCTCGGCTTCGGCAAGGGCAATGTCGATGCCGTGCTGCTCGGCGCGCGGCGGAGCGACGCGGCGCCGCAATCGGCGATCCAGAGATCAGCCGAACCGGCGCCATCGCCGCCGCCAGCGAAAGCAGGCGCCGATGCGCCGTGGTGGGACCGGCCGCCCGGCGGCGGCAACCGGCCGCAGTGAGGCCGCCATGCCCGACGCCGCTGCACCCTCGTTCCTAGCGATCGCTGTTCCCGACCCAGCGAGCCTCGGGCGCATCGAGGCCGACCTCGCTCCCTTCAAGGGCGGGGAAGCCGGCCCAGCGCTGACGAGGCTGGACGATGCCCGCTACGTCGTCGCCCGCTCGGTCTACAAGCGCCTGCGCCTGGCGCAGGGGCTGGGCGGCGCGGTGCAGGTCCTGCGCGCGATCCCCGGCGTGGCGCGCGTCGATCCCCTGGAGGCCGACGCCGTCGTGCGCGCCATGCGCGACGGCCTCGCCCGCGAGCCGGCGGCACCGTCCGCCGCGCCCGCGGCTCCATCGAGTTGGAACCTTGATGCGGTGCGCGCACCAGCCGCCTGGGACCTCTTCCCCGGCGGGCGAGCCGGCATGGCCTGGCGCGGCACGCGCATCGCGCAACTCGACACCGGGTATGCGCCCATCCCCTGCTTCGGGCCGTGGTCGCCGCAGGGCCAGAGCGACAGCATGCTGGCCGACATCGGCATCAACGTCTTCGATCCCGGCGGCGGCCGCCCGCTCGACCCGCTCGACCCTTCCGGCACGCCCGGCCACGGCACGCGCATCGGCAGCGTCATCGCCGGCTTCGAGGACGGCCGCTTCTCCGGCGTGGCGCCGCGCGCCGCGATCGTCCCATACCGCGTCACCAATTTCGTGGTGATCGACACTTTGTGGAACCGGAACCGCTTGGACCTGGCGCTCGATCACGCGGTGACGCACGGCGCCTGCAGCGTCGTCAACGTCAGCCTGGGCGACCCGTGCAACCCGCCGCGCGCGCTCGGCCAGGCCATCGACCGCGCCTACCAGCAGGGGATCATCATCTGCGCCGCCGCCGGCAACGTGACGTCCGAGGTCACCTATCCCGGCCGCCACGCGCGCACCGTCGCGGCCGGCGGCATCACGCCTGAGGATCGGCCCTGGACCGGCGGCAGCCGCGGCCCGCGCGTCGACATCTGCGCGCCGGCACAGTCGGTCAACCGCGTGCGCGTCTTCAAGGACGCAGCGCCGGGCGGCTATCGCTGGGACGTCAGCCAGGACGAGGGCGACGGCACCTCCTATGCCTGCGCCCATCTCTCCGCCGCCGCCGCCCTCTGGGTCGCCTTCCACGGCAGCGCGATCGAGGCGCGCTACGGTCGGACCTGGCGCCGCGTCGAGGCGTTCCGCGCCGCGCTGCGCGCCAGCGCCCGCGTGCCCTCGGGCTGGAGCCGCGCCGATTTCGGCGCCGGCATCCTCGACATCGCGAGCCTGCTCCAGGCGCCGCTGCCCGATCCCCTGGCGCTGCATTTCGTCGCGGACGTGGCGGAGGACGACGTCTGACCGGTTGCGCGAGCACCCGCCCCGACGCGAGGATGGCGCTCGCCTCCTGTCCGGCCGGAGCCTGCCTTGCCCGATCCAAGCGTCACGCTCCTGCGCCAGCGCGATTACCGCGCCATGCCGTGGAAGAACGGCGGCGGCATCACGCACGAGATCCTGCGCGAGCAGGCGCCGGCGGGCAGCGACCCAGGCGGCAGCGGCGACTTCGCCTGGCGGCTCTCGATCGCGACCATCGAGCGTTCCGGCCCCTTTTCGACGTTCCCGCATTGCGACCGCGTCATCCTGCTGCTCGACGGCGACGGCGTGGCGCTCGACATGGGCGCAGCCGGCACGCACAGCCTCGACCGCCCGCATGTCCCTTTCCGCTTCGCCGGCGAGACGCCGGTCGATTGCCGCCTCCTCGGCGGCCGATCGCGCGACCTCAATCTGATGGTCGACCGGCGGTTCGCCGATGCGAGCTGCTTCGTGCTGAGCACGGAGAGCAGCGCCGGCCTTGTCCTGCCGCCGTGCAGCGCCGCGCTGGTCGTGGCGCTCGGCGGCCCGCTGAACATCGCTCTTGCGAACGGCATCGCGCTGGCGCCGGGAGATGCAGCGGCGCTCGTTCCGCCCGGCTCACACGCGCTGCATCTGCAGATCGACGCGCGCGCCAGCCGAACGAGCGCATTCGTCGCGGCACTGACTCGACGCTAGCGCCGCAGCGGACGCATTGCCTGTTGCCGCCGTCGCGCGCTATCCCTGTCGCACCGCTGGAACTGCCGGAGAGGAACCGCCATGTCGCCCCAGGCCCAAGCCGCGACCGCCGCGCCGAAGCGCGCGCCCTCCACGCCGTCGCATGAGGCGGTGCACGAATCCGAGCGCGAATGGGAGCTTCTGCGCTGGCCCGGGCAGCACTCGAAGATGCTCTTCCATCCGCGCCCTGAGCGGCCGACCGAGCCGAATGCCGGCCTCGTGCGCTACGAGCCTGGCGCGCACCATCCGCTGCACAGCCACGACTTCGCGCAGGTCTGGTACGTGCTGGAGGGAGAGTTCGACATCGGCGGCACGGTCTACGGCCCCGGAACGATGCTGTTCTACCAGGACCCCCATCACGAGAAGGCGCTGAAGACCGAGACCGGCGGGCTGATGCTGTTCGTGCAGTATCCCGGGCCAACGACCGGCGGGCGGCCGATCTATGACGGGCGCTTCAACATGACGGCTCGCAAGTCGGTCGACGAGGAGCGCACGGACCGCTAGCGTCCCGCGCAGCCGCCATGCCACGCGCGCCGCAGACCCTTGCCCAGAAGATCATCGCCAAGGCCGCCGGCCGCGACGCCGTTGCGCCGGGCGAGATCGTCATCTGCCGCGTCGATCTGGCGATGATGCATGACTCGGGCGGGCCGCGCCGGCTGAAGCCGATCCTGGAGCGGCTGGGCGTCAAGGTCTGGGATCCCGACCGCATCGTCGTCGTCGCCGACCACTACGTTCCGGCGATCGACGCGGACAGCGCTTCCATCCTTGGCTTGACGCGCAGATGGGTCGCCGAGCAGGGCATCCGCGCCTTCTACGACATGCAGGGCATCTGCCATGTCGTGCTGCCCGAGCGCGGGCATCTGCGCCCCGGGCTCTTCGTCGTCGGCGGCGACAGCCACTCGCCGACCGGCGGCGCCCTCGGCTGCTTCATGTTCGGCGTCGGCGCCACGGACATGGCCGGCGTCGCCGCCACCGGCGAGACCTGGCTGCGCGTGCCGGAGACCATCCGGCTCACCTGGACAGGCGCGCTCGGCCTTGGCACCTGCGCCAAGGACATCATGCTGCATCTCTGCGCGACGCTCGGCATGGAGGGGGGCGACAACCAGGTCATCGAGTATGACGGCGCGGCCGTCCGCGCGCTGCCGATGACCGAGCGCATGACGTTGTGCAACATGGCCGCCGAGCTCGGCGCCATGACAGGGATGGTCGCGCCAGACGAGACCACCGCCGCCTATGTCCGCGACGCCGGCGCCGATCCCGGCGACTGGCGTCGCTGGAGGGGCGACGACGGCGCGCCGTTGCACCTGCATCTGACCTTCGACGCGGCGACCCTGGCGCCGCAAGTCGCGGCCCCGCACAGCCCGGCCAATGCGGCACCCGTCGGCGAGGTCGAGAGCGCGCGCATCGACCAAGCCTACATCGGCGCCTGCACCGGGGCGAAGCTGGTCGACCTCCACATGGCCGCGCGCGTGCTCACGGGCCGCAAGGTGGCGCCGGGCCTGCGCCTCCTGCTCGCGCCGGCGTCGCAGCGCATCACCCAGCAGGCGGCGGGCGACGGAACGCTGGCGGCGGTGACCGAGGCCGGCGCCATCCTGCGGCCTTCCGGCTGCGGCGCCTGCGCGGGGCTCGGCGCCGGGCTGCTGGACGAAGGCGAGGTATGCATCTCGACGACCGCGCGCAACTTCAAGGGCCGCATGGGCGCGAAGACCGCGAAGGTCTATCTTGGATCGCCCTACACGGTGGCCGCCGCAGCGGTGGCCGGCCGCATCGTCGACCCGCGCCCGCTGCTCGCGGAGGCCGCGCGATGAAGCCGAGCGATGCCGGCGGCACGACCTTCGTCTTCGGCGACAACGTCGACACCGACGCCCTGGCGCCCGGCACCTATATGAAGCGCCCGATAGAGGAGCAGGCGCAGCACTGCCTGGAGTCGCTCGATCCCGCCTTCGCCAAGGCGGTGCGGCCGGGCGACGTGGTGGCAGCGGGCCGCGCCTTCGGCATCGGCTCCTCGCGCGAGCAGGCGGCGCAAGCGCTGCGGCATCTGGGCGTCCAGGCGGTGGTCGCCAAGTCCTTCGGCGGGATCTTCTACCGCAACGCCCTCAATCTCGGCCTGCTGGTCGTCGCCTGCGCCGAGGTCGACCAGATCCGCGCGGGCGACCGCGTGAGCGTGGACGGCTTGGCCGGTACGGTCACCAACCACTCCACGGGCGCGGTGCTCGCCTGCGACAAGGTGCCGGCGCATCTCCTCGCCATCGTCGGCGACGGCGG
>JAEULF010000040.1 GCA_016793965.1 Alphaproteobacteria bacterium
GCGATCGGCCCGCGCACCCGCGCCATCGTGCTGATCTCGCCCAACAACCCGACCGGTGCCATCTACCCGCCATCCGTCATCCGCGCCTTCTTCGACGTCGCGCGGCGCGCCCGCGTGGCGCTGGTGATCGACGAGACCTACAAGGACTTCCTGCCCGAGGACGGGCGGCCGCACGAGCTCTTCGCCGACCCGGATTGGTCGGGCACGCTCGTCCATCTCTACAGCTTCTCCAAGATGTTCGCGCTGACCGGCTACCGCGTGGGCTCGCTGACCGCGAGCGCCGCCTTCGTGACGCAGGCGCACAAGGTCATGGATTGCGTCGCCATCTGCGCGCCGCGGCTCGGCCAGGAAGCGGCGCTGTACGGGCTCGGCCACCTGGGCGGCTGGGTGCGCGAGAACACGCTGGCGATGCGCCGGCGCGCACTGGAGTTCCGCCAGGCGCTGCAGCGGCTGAACGGGCTGCGCCTGGTCAGCCTCGGCGCCTACTTCGCCTATCTCGAGCACCCGGGCGGCGGCCAAAGCGACGTCGACGTGGCCAAGCGCCTCGCGCTGGGGGAGAACCTGCTGATGCTGCCCGGCTCGACCTTCGGCCCGGGGCAGGAGCGCTACATCCGCCTCGCCTTTGCCAACGCGCCTGAAGATGCCGTGCCGGCGATCCTGGAGCGGCTGGGGCGGTAGGGCCTACCCCGCCATCGCCGGCAGCACGCCGCGCCCGGCGGCGGCGAGCGCCGCCTCGACGGCGAGCCCGACCGAGACCAGGCGCCGGTCGCCCATGGTCGGCCCCATCACCATCAGCCCGACCGGCGGCTCGCCCGGCTTGTGGCAGGGGATCGAGAGCGCCGGCCGGTCGAGGAAGTTGCCGAAGGTCGAGTTGCGCAGCATCAGGAGGTTGATGCGCGAGTAGTCGTCGACCCGCGAGAGCGCGTCGATCGGCGGCGCCACGGTCGGGCAGGTCGGCAGGAGCACGGCGTCATAGGGCGCCGTCGCGGCATCGGCCTCGGCGCAAAGCGCCTCGCGCCGCCAGAGCAGGTCGACATAGTCGGCGGCCGGCACGTCGCCGCCGCGCCGGATGCGCGCGATGACGCGCGGGTCGTACTTGTCGCCCGCCCGCTCCATCAGCTTGCGATGCCAGGCGAAGGATTCCGGCGCCGTGAAGCCGCCGGCGGCGTAGCACTCGCGCACCGATGTCAGCACCGGGAAGGCCACCTCCTTGACTGACGCCCCGGCCTTGGC
The DNA here is from genome assembly GCA_016793965.1 of Alphaproteobacteria bacterium. Classification (GTDB taxonomy): domain Bacteria; phylum Pseudomonadota; class Alphaproteobacteria; order JAEULF01; family JAEULF01; genus JAEULF01. The sequence continues at coordinate 1,234 of JAEULF010000040.1, forward strand.
CAGCGCCTGCAGCGTCGCCTCGAAGGTCGTCGAGACCGTGCGATCGAGGTCGTCGAGCACGATGGTCCTGCAGACTGCCAGCCGCAGCCCGTGCAGCGGCAGCGCGTCGGGCACGACCGGCGCCTCGCCGGCCAGCACCGCATCGACGAGCGCGCAGCATGCGACGCCGGGCGCCAGCGGGCCGAAGCTGTCGAGCGTCGTCGACAGCGGCACGCCGCCCTCGCGCGGCACGCGGCGCGCGGTCGGCTTGAGCCCGGTGATGCCGCAGAGCGCCGAGGGAATGCGGATCGAGCCGCCGGTGTCCGTGCCGAGACCGGCGACCGCCATGCGATCGGTGACGGAGACGGCAGCACCTGACGACGAGCCGCCGGGAATGCGGCCGGTGGCGCGGTCCCACGCGTTCCGCGGCGTGCCGTAATGCGGGTTCAGGCCGACGCCGGAATAGGCGAACTCGGTCATGTTGCTGCGGCCGACGATGACGGCGCCGGCGGCGCGCAGCCGCCGCACGGCCGGCGCGTCCGCGCGCGCCGGCGGCGCGTCGGCGAGCGCCACAGAGCCCGCGGTGGTGACGTCGCCGGCGATGTCGAACAGGTCCTTGATCGAGACCGGAAGGCCGGCCAGCGGCGAAGGCACGATCGCCTGGGCGCGCAGCCGGTCGCTCGCCTCGGCTGCGGCGAGCGCCTGGACGCGGTGCACCTTGACGAAGGTCGCCTTGCCCTCGCCGCCCGGCGCGTCGATGCGCGCCAGCGCCTCCTCGATCAGCGCGCGGCTGCGCGTGCGCCCAGAGGAGAGGTCGGCGGCAAGGTCGGCGATCGAGCGCATGGGGCACCGGAAAGGAGGCGGGACGGCTGCCACAGTCGCCAAGTGGAGGCGTCCGCGCAAGATGCGCGATACGTCGCGGCGCCGCCTGCGGCATCGCCCCGGCCGGGGCGAAGCGGAGAGCCGGGACCCGGAAGCAAGCGGCACATCGCTCGCCCTCGGTGCCGGTTCGCGCTGCGCGCCCGGGATGATCGATGAAGTGCCCGACCGCCCCGCCCGCGCCGGCGGAAAGGCGTGCTCACGCCAGATCGAACGCGAGCACCTCGCCCCCCGCCTTGCCGCCGGCGACCGTCAGCAGGGTCTCGCCGGTCACCGCGGCGCCGTCGCCTTCGGCGAGCGCGATGCCGTTGACGCTGGCCTGGCCCGTGGCGACCTGCAGCCAGGCGTGGCGGCCGGGCGCCAAGCTCAGCGTAGCCGTTTCGCCCGCGCCGAGGATCGCAGCGTGCAGCGCCAGGTCCTGGTGGATCACCACCGAGCCCTCGCGCCCGTCGGGCGAGCCGACCAGGCGGAAGCGGCCGCGCCGCTCCTCTTCGCTGTAGGCCTTCTGCTCGTAGCGCGGCGCGAGCCCGGCCGCCTTCGGCAGCATCCAGATCTGCAGCAGGTGCACCGGCTCGTCGCGCGAGGGGTTGATCTCGCTGTGCATGATGCCGGTGCCGGCGCTCATGACCTGCACATCGCCCGGGCGGATGACCTCGCCGTTGCCCATGCTGTCGCGGTGCTTGAGCGCGCCCGACAGAACGTAGGTCAGGATCTCCATGTCGCGGTGGCCGTGCATGCCGAAGCCGGCGGCAGGTGCCACCTTGTCGTCATTGATCACGCGCAGCGCCCGGAAGCCCATATGCGCGGGGTCGTGATAGTCCGCGAAAGAGAAGCTGTGCTTGCTGTCGAGCCAGGAGAGGCGCGTGGCGCCGCGCTCGTCGGCCTTGCGTACGGTGATCATGGTCGTCGCTCCCGCTTGCCCATCGTTCACGGCAGGAAGTGGCGCGAGCGCGCGCCCGGCGCAACGGGCTCAGTCTTCCGCTGCCGGCACGAGTGAGTTGCGGCGCGCGGCACGCCGCTGTCCGATCAGGTGCCCCGCTGCGCCGATCGCGGCCACGCCGATGATCGAGAACGCGAAGGCCGCGACCAGCGCCCAACCCGATCCGACCGGCAACGCCAGGAGATGGACGGCCACCATGAAGCCCGGGAAGACGACCAGGGGCGGCAGCGTGCGCGCCAGCGTCGCCGCGGCGAGCGCGCCGCCGTGCCGAAGGATCAGGATCAGGCTGAGCGTCGTCAGCGCGATCGGGTAGCACAGCAGGAGGCCGGTCCACATCGACCCGAGCAGCTCGCTCGCCGTCACGACGCTCGCGATCAGCGTGCCGGTCAGCAGCGCGCGGCCCAGGAGGCTGGGAAAGCCGGCGCGCCGCTTGGCGGGATCGGCGGCCGCGTCCGGCCGTTGCGCCAGCGGGATCGCCACGGCGAAGCAGGCGAGCGCGAAGGCGAGCGCCGGGAGGAAGCCGGGCTCCCAGCGCGCGATGGCCAGCGCGACGGCGAGCCAGGCGAGCGACCCGGCCAGCAGCGCGGCCAGCGGGTTGATCCGGGTCGCGAGCTGCGTGAAGGCCAGGATGAAGGCGCAGGTGGCGCCCTGCGACGCCAGGCCGTTCAGGGCGCTGGCCGCCACGAAGGCGTCGTCGGATTTCAGCGCCAGGAAGACGAAGCCCGGCCCGGCGCTGACCGGCAACGAGATGATGATGCCGCCGAGGAACGGGCCGCTGCGCTCGGCGGCGACCGAGGCCGAGACGACCAGCGCCGCCGTCACCGCCATCTTGGCGAGGAGCGGTCCGATGAACTCCATGCGGCATCTCCGGAGCGGGGCGACGAGGCAGACCGGGGGGGCCGGCCCTTCGGCAGCCCGCGCGCCACCTTTGCCGCCTCGCCGTCGCCAGCGCCACCGGGGCGGCCACTCGCCAGGGCTGCGCCCGCTGCATGCGCGCAGCGGCCCTTGATCTGGCGCAGGGACCCGCCCCGATGGCTGCGCTAGAATGCGAGGATGAAGAAATCGCCCCCCTCCTCCTTCGCTGAAGCCGCCGGCTCCGGCCACTCGATCACCGACTGGCTGGTCGCGGCCTGCGATGAGCTGCCGCCGCTGCGCACCGCGGTGGCGCATCCCTGCGATGCCGATGCGCTGGAGGGCGCCGTGCGCGCCGCCGAGGCGAAGCTGATCGAGCCGATCCTGGTCGGGCCGCCGCAGCGGATCAAGGCGGCGGCCGAGGCCGCGAAGCTCGACATCACTCCCTACGAGCTCGTCGCGACCGCGCACAGCCACGACTCCGCGGCGCGCGCCGTGGCGCTGGTGCGCGCCGGCGAAGCATCGGCGATCATGAAGGGCAGCCTGCACACCGACGAGCTGATGGCCGAGATGATGCGCGCGGACACCGGGCTGCGCACCGGGCGCCGGATCAGCCATGTCTTCCTGATGGACGTGCCGACATACCCGCGACCGCTGCTGATCACCGACGCGGCGATCAACATCTACCCGACGCTGGAGGACAAGCGCGACATCGTGCAGAACGCCATCGACCTCGCGCGCGCGCTGGGCACCGAGCGGCCGCGCGTCGCGATCCTGTCGGCGGTGGAGACGGTGACGCCGAAGATCGCCTCGACCATCGACGCGGCGGCCCTGTGCAAGATGGCCGATCGCGGCCAGATCGCCGGCGGGCTGCTCGACGGCCCGCTTGCCTTCGACAACGCGGTGAGCACGGACGCCGCGCGCACCAAGGGCATCGTCTCCGAGGTCGCCGGCCGCGCCGACATCCTGGTGGTGCCGGACATGGAGGCCGGCAACATGCTCGCCAAGCAGCTCACCTTCCTGGCCGGCGCCGAGGCTGCCGGCATCGTGCTCGGCGCGCGCGTGCCGATCGTGCTCACGAGCCGCGCCGACAACGTCAAGGCGCGGCTGGCCTCCTGCGCCGTCGCCGTGCTGACCGCAAAGGCGAGCGCCGCGGCCCTGGCTGCGAAGGGGTGACGGGCAGACGCGGCCGCGACGCATGTCAGCAGCGCTTGCATGGCCGTGCGAAGCCGACCGGCGCGACGATGAGAAGGCCCGGAGGACGCGCCGCACCCTGCCTGTCATCCCCGCGCAGGCGGGGATCCACTCTGCGGCCGGGTGCATTCAGCGCGAGCACGGCACGAATGGGATCCCATCATCCGCCGTTCCGGTATCGGTGCTGCGGACCCCGCCTGCGCGGGGATGACAGGAACGAGAGCAGGGATCGCCACCGAGATCGGCGCGCGGACCCCCGTCATGAGGCCCCTGCGAGATCGGAGCTCCGCTCGCGCGGGCACGGCATCGCGCAGCGCACTCGCCTCAGTACAGCCGCGTCCGGTAGCCCTCCTGCACCAGCGCCTCGGCCTTCACCGGATCGACCGGCGCCGCGCCGGCCTTGCCAGAGGCTTGGTCGGCGATGATGGTGCCCAGGGGCGGCAGGACCTTGCG
>JAEULF010000319.1 GCA_016793965.1 Alphaproteobacteria bacterium
GCGATCCTGACGCGCAGCGGCGGCTCGCAGGGCATCGGCTTCGCCGTCCCCGTCAACATCGTGCGCGCGGCGATCGAGGCGGCCGTCGCCGGGCAGCCGCTGGTGCGCCCGTGGATCGGCGTCTCCGTGGTCCGCACGCCGCCGCAGATCGCCATGCTGCTGGGCTTCGGGCGGCCGACCGGCGCGCTGGTCACCGGCTTGCACGCGGACGGGCCGGCGGCGCGGGCGGGCATGGCGCCCGGCGACATCGTGCTCGCGGTCGACGGCTTCGCCGTGCACGACGTGGCGGCGCTGCGCTACCGCATCGCCACGCGCCGGCTCGGCGCCGTCGCCCGGCTGGACATCGTGCGCGGCGGCGCGCCGGTCGCGATCGAGGTGCCGCTCGTCGCCCCGCCGGAGGACCCGCCGCGCCAGGAAGGCTGGCTGCCGCCGATCCACGTGCTGCGCGGGGCGCGCGTCGCCAGCCTGTCGCCAGCCTTCGCCGAGGAGCTCGGCCTCGACAGCGCGGTGCCCGGCGTCGTCGTGCTCGAGGTGCGGCCGGGCTCGGCGGCGGCGCGCAAGGGCCTGCGCGCCGGCGACATCCTGCGCGCCTACCAGGACGGGGCGCTGCGCACGGCCGACGAGCTGCGCGCGATCGTGCCGCCGCCGCTGGCGCCCTGGCGGCTCATCATCGACCGCGGCGGCGAGAGGCTCGCCGTCGGGCGGATGTAGGGCGCGGCCGGCGCGCTCCCGCCTACCCCCGCTGCAGCCAGATCGCCGTCAGGTCGTCCGGGATCGGCTTCTGCGCCATGGCGTCGAAAGCGGCGATGACCTCTTGCAGCGGGCGCGCGGCGGCACGGCTGCGCTCGACCAGCGCCGGCACGCCGCCCTGGCCGAGGCGCCCTCCGGCCACGAGCGGCGATTCGAACAGCGCGTCGCTGTAGAGGAAGACGAAGCTGCCCGGGCCGAACGGCACGCGCCGGTTCTCGTAGGTGCCGGTCGCCATGACGCCGAGCGGCAGACCGGCCGGCTCCGCCAGCACCTCGGCCGGGCCGCCGCCGGCGCGCCCGACCATCGGCGCCGGCGCCGCGGCCGAGGCGAAGGTCAGCGCGCCCTCGCGCAGGTCGACGATGCCGTAGACCATGGTCGCGAACTGGCCGCGCGGCAGCTGGCGGTGCAGCTGGGCGTTGAGCGCCGTCAGGTAAGCCGCCGGGTCGGTCGCCGGCGGCGGCAGCTGGCTCATGATGGCGTGCAGCCGCACCGTGTTGAGCGCCGCGCCGATGCCGTGGCCGGAGAAATCGACGCTGAGCAGCCCGATGCGCGATTCGTCGAGCGCGACGGCGCCCCAGTAGTCGCCGCCGAGCTCGGAGGACGGCTCGAAGTGCCCGTCGAGCCGCACGCCGTAGCGGCGCTGCAGCTCCTCCACGCGCTCGGGCTCCGGCAAGATCGCCGTCTGCATCTCGCGCGCCATCTGCAGCTCGCTGTCCACGCGGTCGCGATAGGAGCGCAGCTCGCGGATCAGAAGCCGGTTCTCCAGGTGGATGCGCACCCGGCTCGACAGCTCCTTGAAGTTGATCGGCTTGGTCACGTAGTCGGTGGCGCCGGCGTCGAAGGCCTCGTTGCGCGCCGCCTCCTCGGTCGCCGCCGTCTGGACGAGGACAGGGATGCGCCGATGCACGGGATCGGCGCGCAGCCGCCGCAGGAACTCGATGCCGCCCAGCCGCGGCATGTTGATGTCGAGGACGATGAGGTCGGGCGACACGGCGGCGACCTTCTCCAGCCCCTCCTGGCCGTCGACCGCGAACTCCATGCGCGCGAAGCCGGCATTGGCCAGGCACTGCTCGATCATGCGCCGGATGAAGGCGTGGTCGTCGATGACCAGGATGGTGGAGCCGCGCAGCTGCCGCTCTGCGACGCCCTCGCTCGCGCCCTCCGCGGACGCGTCGCCCGCCGGCTGCCCACGCTCGGCCGTCGCCATCCGGCGTCAGCCTTCCCGGTTCCAGGCGATGCGCAGCTGCGGCCCCTCGCCTGCCGCCAAGGCCGTGGCCTTGGCGAGCGCCGCCTCGACGGTGTCGGGACGGTCGAGGTCGCAGGGCGCCACCGCGATCGTCATCGTTCCATGCGACAGGTTCGCCGCCGCGATGGCCTCGGCGACGCGCTCCGCCGCGCGCAAGCCGCTCTCCCGGTCGGTCTCCGCCATCAGGACGGCGATGCCGCCGTCGGCCAGCCGGCCGATGACGTCGCTGCGGCGCAGGGCCGGCTGGCAGGCGCGCGCCAACGCCTCGGCATCCTCGTCGGCAACGACGAGGCCGAGGCGCAGCAGGGTCAGCGGACGGCGGTAGCGCACCGCGCGCATCGCCTCGGCATGGCCGATGACCTCGAAGAGCTCCGGAGTCAGCAGGCCCGTGAGCGAGCTCGCCTGGGCGACGGACTGGACCTCGCGATGGGCCGCCTCGACCGAGCCGCGCATGCGGTCGACCTCGCTCGTGAGCCGGTCGCGCTCGTCCGTCAGCGCCTCGTAGCGGAAGGCGTTGCCGAAACCGAGCGCGATCTTCGTGCCGAAGAGCTGCATCACGTCCTGGCCGAGCGAGACCGGCCGGCGCGGCGCGTCGAGGACGACGACAGCCTCGCGCACGCCGTCCACGCGCACGTAGTAGGCGAGGTAGGGCCCGACGCGCACCTCGTGATGGCTCTCCAGCGCGTCGATGATGACGGCGACCAGCGCTTCCGGCAGGCTTGCCTCGGCCAGGGTGGCGCTGGCCAGGCGCGCATAGGCGCCGCTCGACCCGAGAATGGCGATGCTCTCCGGCCGCGGCCGCTGCCCGGCCGCGACCTGCAGGCAGAGGAGGCCGCTCGGCCCGGCGCCCGTCAACGCGGCGAGCTGCGAGAGAACGGCCGAAGCGAACTGGTGCATGGACTGCACGCGGAACAGCGAATCGGACGCCTCGATGATCTGGAACAGCGCCTCGCGGCTGGTCTCCAGCGCCCGGATGTCCTCGTAGGCGCGCAGCGCCGCGATCGTCGTCGTGAACAGCTTCTGCGCCGTCAGCTCGGTCTTCGCCTTGTAATCGTTGATGTCGTAATCGACGATCACGCTCTGCTCCGGCGCCTGGCCGGGCTGCCCGGTGCGCAGGATGATGCGCACGGCACGGTTGCGCAGGTCCTCGCGGATGTGCCGGACCAGCCGCAGCCCGGCGTCGTCGCTCTCCATGACCACGTCCAGGAGGATGACGGCGACATCCGGACGCTCCGCCATGATGGCGCGCGCCTCAGCCTCCGAGAGCGCGCGCAGCAGCTCGATCGGACGGCCCTTGAAGCGCACCTTGGCGAGAATCAGCTCCGTGACGCTCTGCACCTCCTGGTCGTCGTCCACGACCAGCACCGTCCACGGCGGCTCGCTCTGCGGAGCGTCCTCCGGACGGCCGCGCGGCGGCGCGAAGACGAACGGCTTCCTCATCCCAGTCCCTCTGCGCCCTGGCGCCCGATGCCCGCGACAGCCCACCCCCTGAGCCGCGCCGCCGCACACAATGACCCGACCGGGACCGAGCGGGCAACAGCGCCCGGCAGCCTAGTCCGGCATCCCGGCGCGCCGCACGCTCCGTCCCAGGCGATTTGCCTGCAAGTATCATCCAGATCCAGGATTGCGGCAGCAGCAGGGCACCGGAGGACTGGATCGACGCGACAGGCCGGCGACGGCGCGCGCGGCGCCTGGTCACTCGTCGTCGAACAGGATGCGCTGGGCGGCGCCGTCGAGGTCGTCGTACTGCCCCGAGCGCAGGCACCACATGAATGCGGCCAGGCCGAGGCCGCCGAGCACGAGCGCCGCGGGGATGAGGTAGAGCAGCGTGCTCATGGGCGTCCTCCGCGCAGCAGCCGGAAAGCGTTGCCTGTCACCAGGATCGACGAGCTCGACATCGCCGCGGCCGCGATCAGCGGCGTGACCACGCCGGCCATGGCGAGCGGCACCGTCAGGACATTGTAGCCGAGCGCCAGCAGGAAGTTCTGCCGCACCAGGCCGTCGGCCCGGCCGGCGACGTCGAGCAGCTCGACCACCGGCGCGAGCCGAGCCCCCTGGAACACGGCATCGGCCGCGGTCTGGCTCACATCCGCCGCCGACGCCGGCGACGCCGACACGAAGGCGGCGGCCAGCGCCGGCGCGTCGTTCAGCCCGTCGCCGACCATCATCACCCTCTCGCCCTCGGCCCCCAGCGCCGCCAGCCGGTCGCATTTCTGCTGCGGGCTGCAGGCGGCACGCCAATCCTCGATGCCGAGCTCCGCCGCGACCGCCGCCACCGCCGGCGCTCGGTCGCCCGACAGGATGGCGACGCGCAACCCGCGCGACCGCAGCCGCGCGATGGCGGCGGCGGCATCCGCCCGCACGGGGTCGCGGAACGCGAACTGCACGGCCGGCCGGCCGGGCCGCGCCAGCCAGAGCTCGGGGTCCGTGGCGGAATCCTCGAGCGCGACGCCGCAGAAGGCGCGATTGCCGACGCGGACCGGCCCGGCTGGCGTGTCGTGCTGCAAGCCGCGCCCGGGCAGCTCCTGGACTCCCGTGACGGGCACGACCGCCGTGCCCGGCGAGGCGCCGTCGTCAGCGGCGCGGCAGAGCGCGCGCGCCAGGGGGTGGCGGCTGGCCGTCGCGACAGCGGCTGCGGCGGCGAGGTCGTCACGCGTCCAAGCACCCGGACGCAGCGCCGGCGCCCCGGCGGTGAGCGTGCCGGTCTTGTCGAACACGACCATGGTGACCTGGGCGAGCCGCTCGATCGCGGTCGCCGACTTCAGCAGGACGCCCGAGCGCAGCAGACGCCCGGAGGCGATCACCTGCACCACGGGCACGGCCAGGCCGAGCGCGCAGGGGCAGGTGACGATCAGCACGGCGACCGCGATCATCAGCGCCTGCTGCCAGGCGAGCCCGCCGCCGAGGTGCCAGGCAAGGAACGCCGCAGCAGCGAGGGCGTGGACGGCCGGCGTGTACCAGCGCACCAGGCGGTCCGCGATCGCCACGTAGCGCGCGCGGCGCTGCTCGGCCAGCTCCATCAGGCGGACGATCTCGGCGAGCAGCGTGCCCTCGCCGACGGCCGTCACGCGCAAGCGGATCGGCGCGGCGAGGTTGAGCATGCCGGCGTGGACCGCAGCGCCGGCCGCGACCGGCGCGGGCAAGGTCTCGCCGTTGATCAGGCTGGTGTCGATCTCCGAGGCGCCGGCGACCACGGTGCCGTCGACGGGGATGCGCTCGCCGGCGGCGACGAGCACGGTCATGCCGACCTCGACCTGGGCCGCCGGCATCCGCGCGACGCTGCCGTCGGGACGCAGGACGCTCGCCGCCTCGGCGCGCAGCGCCAGCAGGCGCTCCGCGGCGGAGCGGGCCTTCGCGCGCACGCGCCGGTCGAGGAAGCGTCCGATCAGCAGGAAGAACAGCAGCGTCGCCGCCGAATCGAAATAGACATGCGGGCCGCCGCGCACGGTCTCGAAAAGGCTCGCGGCGCTCGCCAGCGTCACGCCGACGGCGATCGGCACGTCCATGTTCGTCCGCCCGCTTCGGACGGCGCGCCAGGCAGAGCGCAGGAAGGGCAGGACGGCGAAGCAGATGCAGGGCAGCGCGATGAGCGCGGAGACCCAGTGGAGCAGCGCGCGCGTCGCCTCGCCCATGTCCTGCGCGTGGCCGGCCCACACGGCGACGGAGACCAGCATGACGTTGCCCGCGCCGAATCCCGCGACGGCGAGGGCGCGCAGGAGCTCGCGCTCCTCGCGCCGGTCCCCGGCGTCCAGGCCCGTCGGCTCGAACGGCACGGCGCGGAAGCCCAGGCGCTCCACGGTGCCGACCAGGGCGGCGGCCTGCTCGCGCCCGCCGCGCCAGGCGAGCACGAGCCGTCGAGTCGACAGGTTGACGCGCGCGCTGGCGACGTCCGGCTGGCGCGCGAGCGCGCGCTCGATGCGCTGGACGCAGGCGCCGCAGGTGATGCCCTCGACCATGAGGTGCAGCGACGACGTGCCGTCGGCACCGGCCAGGACGAACGCCGCCGGGTCCGCGGCTGGGTCTCCGGTCATCCCCGATGCGTCGAGCGGCGCCATGGTCTGGCTCCCCAGGGGCTCCTCGCCGCCGCCGGCGGCCGAGGGAGCGGTCGCTTCACTGCACGACGAGGCGCTCGACGCCGGCATGCACGCCGCGCGGGGTCGCGACCTCGAAGCGCAGCTCCCACAGGCCGGGAGCCGGGAAGCGCGCCTCGCCGGCATAGCGACCGTCGCCGAGGGCGCGCAGCGGCGCGTCGAAGTCCGCGCCCTTCCCGAGCGGCCGCACGAAGCGCGCCTTGACTGCCGCATCGCTCACGGCCAGGCCCGCAGCATCGCGGGCGCGCAGCTCCACGGTGCCCGCCAGGGCGCCGCCCTGCGCGAAGCGCATCTCGACCTGCCAGCCCAGACGCTCGCGCGCTTCTGCCGACTCGAGGGCGGCGTTGAACGCCAGGCCCTTGTTGTAGGCCTGCTCGGTCGCCAGCCCGGGAAAGCTGTTCAGGGCCAGCGTGACCATCGTGCCGTTCACGGCCGCGACGACGACGAAGAGCCCGACGAAGGCCCACGGTATCCAGCGGCCCCTGCGCGATGCGCCGGTCGGCGCCGGCGCGGCGATGGTTGACGATGTCATCGCGATGGTCCTCCCGGTGGTCCCTTGAACGGAGCGGCGCGCTCGGCCTCGACCTGCCCCTTCTCGCCGCGCAGGACGAGGCGGATCTCCTGGCTCTCCCGGACGATGTCGCGCGGCGCCTTCACGAAGGCCTGCAGCGTCATCACCTCGTCGGGCTTGGCGCGCAGCGCGACGCGGCCATCGGGTCGCGCAGGGTGGCCAGGCAAGGTCAGCACCGCCCCCGGCAGACCCTCGAGCGCGAGGACGAGCTCGCGCTCTTCGAGCCGCTTGTTGAGCACGCGCAGCGTGTAGGCGTTGCGGATCGAGCCGTCGGAGAGCGTCACGAACAAGGGGTTGCGCTCGTGCAGAGCGTTCATCTCGACGGGCGATCGCGTGGCCAGGCCGATCAGCATGGCGATGCCGACGAAGGCCATGATCGCCAGGTAGACGGCGGTGCGCAGCCGGACGAGCTGGAACCGCGGCCGCTCGCGGCCCTTGGCGATGGCATCCTGGGCGCGCTGCGTGTCGAAGGTGATGAGGTTGGCCGGGCGGCCGACCTTCGCCATCACGGCGTTGCACGCATCGATGCAGAGGCCGCAGCCGATGCACTCGAGCTGGCTGCCGTCGCGGATGTCGATGCCGGTCGGGCAGACGGCGACGCATTGGTTGCAGTCGACGCAGTCGCCGCGGCCCTCCCAGCCCGCGCCGGCCTTGTGGCTGCCGCGCGGCTCGCCGCGCCAGCGCTCATAGGTGACGATGAGCGTGTCCTCGTCGAACATCGCCGACTGGAAGCGCGGCCACGGGCACATGTAGGTGCAGACCTGCTCGCGCGCCCAGCCGGCCAGCAGGTAGGTGGTGGCCGTGAACAGGAAGATGAGCGCGTACAGGCCAGTCCCGGCGTCGCCGGTCAGCAACTCGCGCGCGATCGTCGGCGCGTCCCAGAAGTAGAACACCCAAGCGCCGCCGGTCAGCACGGCGATGACGATCCAGATGCCGTGCTTGACGCCCCGCTTGGCGAGCTTCGCGAGGGACAGCGGGGCCTGGTCGAGCCGGATCCGCGCGTTCCGGTCGCCCTCGACGAACCGCTCGACCGCCAGGAACAGGTCGGTCCATACCGTCTGCGGGCAGGCATAGCCGCACCAGATGCGGCCGAACAGGCTGGTGACGAAGAACAGGCCGAGCGCCGCGAGCACGAGCAGCCCGGTCAGGTAGTAGATCTCCTGCGCCCAGATCTCCAGGCCGAGGATGTAGGCACGGCCCTCGTCCATCGACAGCAGCATCGCCTGGTCCGGCGCGCCCGGGCCGCGGTCCCAGCGCAGCCACGGCACGAGATAGTAGATCGCCAGGAAGACGACGAGCGCGATCCACTTGATGCGCCGGATCGGCCCCTTCACGGCCTTCGGGTGCACCTTCACCCAATCGGCATAGAGGGACTCCCGCTTCTCGGGCGGGCGCGAGGCCTTGCGCGAGACCGCGCTTTCGCTGGCAACCTGCTCGCTCATGCGCGCTTCCTCGGGCTCCTGCCCGTCCTGCCGCCCGGCCGTCTGCCTGAGGTCGAGCGGCACGGCAGGCTATTGACCGCCGCCCAGCGCATGCACGTAGACGGCCAGCATCTTGCGCGTCGTCTCGTCCAACCGACCTTCGAAGGCGGGCATGACGCCTTGGCGCGGCTTGGAGACCTGCGCCACGATGGCCGCCTTCGTGCCGCCGTAGAGCCAGATCTGGTCGGAGAGCTTGGGAGCGCCGAGCTCGACGTTGCCCTGGCCCTTCTCGCCATGGCAGGCCGCGCATTGCTCGGCATAGGTGATGGAGCCCTTGCCCGCCGCCGCGGTGCTCGTCGCCTTGCCGGACAGCGATAGCACGAACTCCGCGACCTCGTCGATCTGGGCCGGGGTCAGCAGGCCCGCGCCGTAAGCCGGCATCTCCGACGCCCGCGCGTTGGGGTCCTCGCTGCGGATGCCGTGGCGGATCGTCAGGGCGATGGCATCGACCGAGCCGCCCCAGATCCAATCGTCGTCGGCAAGCACGGGATAGGAGCCCTTGGTGCCTGCGCCGCCGACGCCATGGCAGGCCGCGCAGTTCTCCTTGAACGCGACCTCGCCGCCGCGCCGGGCGATCTTGAGCAGCTCCTGGTCCTTCAGGATCGCCGCCGGCGCGGCCGCCTCGATCTTGGCGACGCCGCCCGCGCGCCGCGCCTGCTGCGCCTTGAGCTTGTCGGCCAGGTCGTCGCGCGCGGTGTAGCCGAGGACCCCGACCGAATGCCCGCCGAGCCACGGCACCGCCGGATAGAACACCATGTAGCCGGCAGCCCAGACGATGGTCGCGTAGAACACGTAGAGCCACCACCGCGGCAGCGGCGTGTTGAGCTCCTTGATGCCGTCCCACTCGTGGCCCTTGAGCTCGATGCCCGTCAGGGCGTCCTTCTCGATCTTGGTCGGCATGGTCAGCGCTCCGACGTCTGCACGGGATTGTCGCGCGCCTGCGCGACGTCCTCGTCGCGCAGGGGCAAGCTCGCCATCGCTTGGTAGTGGCCGCGGGCCCACGGGCGGACCGCCCAGAGCACGATGCCGATGTAAAGGGCCATCATCGCGATGCCCCAATGGTCGCGAACGACCAGCACCATCTCGTGACCGCTCATCGCCCGCTCCTATTGCTTCAGGTCCTGAGGCTTGACCTTGCTGAAATCGACCATGCGGCCGAGCACCTGGAGATAGGCGACGAGCGCGTCCATCTCCGTGATCCTGGACGGATCGCCGTCGAAGTCGGCCACCGCCGCCTTCGGGTAGCGCTTGGCCAGGTCGGCGGCGCCGTCGGAGGCGGGGTCCTGCTGCGCGGCGATGTCCTGCTTGGCGCTCTTGATCATGTCGTCGGTGTACGGCACGCCGACGGCCTTGTTGGTCTTCAGGTGCTGGGCGATGTCGTCGGTCGACACCGTCTTGCGCACCAGGAAGCCGTAAGGCGGCATGACCGAGCCCGGCACCACGTCGCGCGGGCTGATCAGGTGCGCGACCTGCCACTCGTTCGAGTACTTGCCGCCGACGCGGGCGAGGTCCGGGCCCGTCCGCTTCGATCCCCACTGGAAGGG
>JAEULF010000328.1 GCA_016793965.1 Alphaproteobacteria bacterium
GGAGAGCGAGCGCAGCTCGACGATCAGGTCGCCGATCTCCGATTGCGGCATGTAGGCGTCGATCCGCTCCCAGCTGTCCCAGCCCTCGCGCGTGTCGAAGCCCAGGATCTGCGCCCGCCGCCCGGTGACCACGCGCTGCACCTTCGAGGTCGCGTCCTTCGGCGTGTAGACGGTGACCTTGAGGATCGGCTCGAGGATGACGGGATCGCATTTCGGCAGCGCCTCGTGCACGCCCTGGCGGCCGGCGGTCTTGAACGACATCTCCGAGCTGTCGACGGCGTGGAACTGGCCGTCGGTCAGCGTCACCTCGACATCGACCACCGGGAAGCCCAGGGGGCCCCTCTGCGTCGCTTCCCGCGCGCCCTCCTCGACCGCCGGGATGAAGTTGCGCGGCACCGCGCCGCCCACCACCACCTCGCTGAACTGGAAGCCGGAGCCGCGCGGCAGCGGCTTGATGTCGAGCTTGACGTCGGCGAACTGGCCGTGCCCGCCGGTCTGGCGCTTGTAGCGGGCATGCTGCGCGGTGCCCTTGCGGATCGTCTCCTTGTAGGGCGTCGCCGGCGGGCGGCCGACCACCTCGACGTTGAAGCGGCTGGCAAGCCGCTCGATCGCGACCTTGAGGTGGATGTCGCCCTGCCCCTTCAGCAGCATCTCGCCGGCGTCGGAGGGATGCTCCATGGCGAGCGACGGATCCTCGGCCAGGAGCTTGTGGAGCGCGCTCGACAGCTTGACCTCGTCGTTGCGGTTCTTGGCGCTGATCGCCTGCGCCGCGACCGGCGGCAGCGGCGGCGGCGGCTCGACCAGGACCTCGACCGGCGCCCCGCTGAGCGTGATGAAGTCGCCCGTCCGGACGCTCTCCATGCGGCCGAGCGCCACCACGTCGCCCGCCCTCGCCGCCGGCACCTTGGCCGCCTGCTCGCCCGTCAGCAGGAACAGGCCGGAGGGGCGGGCGCCGCCCAGCGTCATGCCGTCCTTGACCTCGCCGCGCCAGACGCGCGCGACGGAGAGGCGGCCGAGATGGCCCTGGTGCACGGTCTTGAAGACCTGCAGCACCGGCTCGGCCGTGTCCTTCGTGGTCACGCCGAGCCGCTCGGCCGTCGCCGCGACGCCGGGCACCTCGTGCCGCAGCGCCTTCAGGAGCCGGCGCACGCCGTGGTCGCGCTCGGCCGATCCCAGCAGGACCGGCACGATCAGGTCCTGGCCGAGGTCCTTCGAGAGCTGCGCATAGATCTCGTTCGGCTTCGGCACCACGTCCTCGAGCAGCTGCTCCATCAGCTTGTCGTCGAAATCCGCCAGGTGCTCGAGCAGCTCGCGCCGCGCCTCCTCCTTGCGCGGCTCGACGCCGGTCGGGACGGAGATGAGGTCCGACGCCTTGCCCGGCACGTAGCGGTAGGCGCGCTGGCTCACCAGGTCGACATAGCCGGTCACCGCGTCGCCCTCGCGGATCGGCACCTGGCGCAGCAGCAGCGGGCGCTTGGAATAGGCCTGCAGCGCGCCCAGGTAGTCGGCGATCCGGCCGTTCAGCGTGTCGATCTTGTTGATGAACAGGAAGTGCGGGATCGCCCGGTCGTCGAGGAAGCGCAGGATCGGCTCGAGCATCTGGACCCGGTCGGCGGCCGGCTCGGTCACGACGACGGCCGCGTCGGCGACGGTCAGCGCGTTCATGGCGTCCTGGCCGAACTCGATCGAGCCCGGGCAGTCGAGGAAGCTCCATGCCTCGTCCATGAATGTCGCGCCGGCGACGGTGACGCTCGTGCTCATCTGGTGCGCGCGCGCCTCGGGGCTCGCGTCGCCGACGGAGGTGCCGTCCTTGACCGAGCCCTTGCGCGGGATCGCGCCGGCGACCGCCAGGATCGATTCGAGGAGCGTCGTCTTGCCGCTGAGATACGGTCCGATCAGGGCCACGCATCGTGGTCCCACTGGCGCGCGCGCCATGGTGTCCTCCCCCTTCGTGTTCCGTCAGGGGGTGCGCCGGCGGCCCGGCCGCAGGGGGTGGCCCATCGCAGGGCCAGATCCCCGCGTCCCGAGCCCAGGCGCCCGCCTGTTCCCGGTCTCGACAGGGCAAGCTAAGCAGATCGCGCGCGCCGAGTCCCGGGCGATCGCGCCGCGGCCGAGGACAGGGTTAACGAGCCCGGAATCGAAAAAGGCCCGCCCTGCCGAAGCAGGGCGGGCCTTCGATCGAGCGGGACTCCGTCGCCGCGACGCGTCTCGCTAGCGGCGCTTGGCCAAGCGCTTCTTGGTCGCGCCCTTCTTCGCCGGCTTGCGGACGGCCGGACGCTTCGCCGCAGCCTTTCGGGCAGCCGGCTTGCGGGCACTTGCTTTCTTCGGCTTGGCCTTTGCCTTCTTGGCGGCGGCGCGCTTGACGGGCTTCGGCTTGGCCGGCGCCGCCTTCGGCGCGGGAGGGAGCGGCACCTTGATGCTCGGCAGGTCGGCGACAATGCCGTCCGGCATCGCGGCCGCCGCGGCGAGGAAGATCTGCCGGCCGCCGGCTGCCAGCGGGCCGAGCGTCCCCGCCTGCGTCGCCATCGCCGCATAGTAGCCATAGTCCTTCGAGGCGTTCGGCAGCGAGAAGAGCGGCCCGCCCGGACCCTCGCCGAGGACCTTCGGCGCCATCATCTGGAGCATGGCGCTGTTGGCACCGCCCTTCGACACGATCTCGTGCAGCGTGCGGAAGCTCAAGCCGACGGCCTTGGTCGTGCGCGCCACCTCGGCCACGGTCGCCGCATGGGTCATGGCCATGAAGTTGTTGAGCAGCTTCATCTTGTGGCCGGCGCCGAGCGCGCCGCAGGGGAAGACGTTCTCGCAGAACGCACCGAGGATCGGCTTGAGCTCGTCGGCGAGCGCCTGGTCGCCGCCGAGCATCAGGTTGAGGCGGCCCTCCTCGGCCTCCTTCGGCGTGCGCGCCAGCGGCGCGTCGATGAAGCGGATGCCGGCGCCCTTCAGCGAGGCCGCCAGCTTCATGGTCGAGGCCGGATCGGCCGTCGAGCAGTCGATCACCGTCATGCCGGCGCGCAGGCCCTTGCGCAGCCCGTCCGGCGCGTCCATCACCGCCTCGATCACCTTCGAGGACGGCAGGACCAGGATGACGACGTCCGAGGCCGCCGCGACGTCCCGCGGGCTCTTCGCCTCCTTCGCGCCCTTGGCGAGCAGGTCCTCGATCGGCTTGCGGTTCCTGTGGGCCAGGAGCGTCACCTCGAAGCCCTTCTGGATGAGGTTCTTCGCCATGCCGTGGCCCATCAGCCCGGCCCCGAGGAACCCGATGCGCGGCTGCGCCATGAAGTCTCTCCCTCGTGATCGCGTCGCTCGCTGCTGGGCCCGGCGCCCGGCGCGCTCGCGCGCTGCGCGACAATCGCGCTTGACGTTTGCTACCCCGTTCAAGCAGATCGCGACAAGGCGGAATCACGCGCGACGCGCGGCCTGTCCTCGCGTTCGCTCGGAGCGTCGCAGCGAAACCACAGCACGGGACGAACGGTGGATCAGGCACGGGACGCCCACGCGCGCGCGGCCGACATGAGCGTGGCGCAGCGGCGGCCGCCGCTCTGGCTGCTGATCGCGATCACGGCCATAGCCCCGTTCGCGCTCAACGTCTTCGTCCCCTCAATGCCCGGCCTGGCGGCGCAGTTCGGCGCCGGCCCCGACGAGGCGCAGCTCACGCTCACCTTCTTCCTGGTCGGCGTCGCCGTCGGCCAGCTCGCCTGCGGCCCGGTCTCCGACCGGCTCGGGCGCCGCCCGGTGCTGCTCGCCGGTCTCGCGCTCTTCACGGCGGCGACGCTGCTCTGTCTCTTGGCGCCGACACTCCCCTTGCTGATCGCGGGCCGGCTTCTGCAAGCGCTCGGGGCCTGCGCCGGCCTGGTGCTCGGCCGCGCGATCGTGCGGGACACCGTGGACCCGGCCCACGTCGCTGGCGCCCTGGGCATCCTGAACGGCGTGATGGCGGCCGCGCCGGCGATCGCGCCAGCCATCGGCGGCTTCCTCGACACCTGGCAGGGCTGGCGCGCCAGCTTCCTGGTGCTTCTTGCGCTCGGCGCGATCCTCCTGGCGCTG
>JAEULF010000042.1 GCA_016793965.1 Alphaproteobacteria bacterium
TCTACCGCGCCGCCATCGCGAAGCCGCGCTCCGCCGCGATGCGCTGGGCCGGGCCGCAGCCTTCCTGGCGGTAGCGCGCGTAGGACGCCTCGCGCTGCGCCGACAGGACCTCGTGATGGTGCAGGCCGCGCGCCTTGGCGACGATCTTCGCGCGCTCCAGCGCCTCGCGATCGACGGCGGCGCGCGTGCGCTTGGACAGCCAGTCGCAGTGCTCGCCGGCGATCGACAGCATCAGCAGCTCGCCGACCTCCTCGGCCGGGTCGCTGCGCCTGGCCGCGTACCAGGTCTGGATGCGCTCGGCGGCGGCCATCTCGGCAAGCGCGCGCGCGTCGCTGCCGCGCATGTCGCGCACCGCCGCGTCGAACGCCTTGCGCGCGTCGGGCGACAGGCAGGTGGTGTTGGTGATCTGCTTCCGCAGCCGCAGCTTGAGCTCGTCGAAGGCGTTGCCGGAGCCGAAGGTGCGCGCCAGAGCGGCGTCGCGGAACGCGGTGCGCTCGCGCGGGCCGACGCCGAGATAGCGCGCGGAGAGCGAGCGCGCGTTGCGGTCGACGTCGGCGACCAGGGCCGCGCGCTCGTTCGCCTCGAGCAGCGGGCTCTCCATGATGCGCTGGCGCGTCAGGCGCATGAAGTCGCGCGCTTGCAGGTCCTGCGCCTGCGCGATCGACTGCTTCAGGCTCGGCGCCACGTCGCGGCACACCGCGACGGCGTCGGCCGCGTCGGAGAAGACGCGCAGCGCCATGCGGTTGCCATGGAACGCCTGCAGAGCCGGCGGCACCTCGGGGAAGCCCGACGCGGCGCTGGCGCGTCCCTGCAGCAGCCGCTCGAACATGTCCGCGAGCTCGCGTCGCAGGCCGGTGCCGATGCCGTCGGCGACCGCCTTGCTGCCCGCAGCCTTGCCGCCGCCTGTCTTGCCGCCGCTGGGCTCGGTCCGGCTGGAGGCGTTCCGGCTCGACGTGCTGACGCTCGTCCTGCCGCCGCCGCGCGTGACGGTGACGCTCGACTCGCTGCTGCTCGACTCGCTGGCGCTCGGCGCGCCGCCCGACCGCATCTGCGCGGCGGCCGGCGTTGCCGCCAACGCGCTCGCGACGACGGCGCCCAGGCACGTCCTGGCGAGCGCTCCCGTCCTCGATCTCACCGCGACCCTCCTGGCCGACATGGCAGCGTAGAGTGCCTCACCGATGCGCCTGCGGGCAAGCAGCAGCGCGCGGCGGCGCGTTGACCGGCCGGCGAGAATCCGTCAGCAGTCAGAGCCGACATCGCATCCGAGAGCCGATCTTCACCATGACAGACACCGCGCCAGCGCCTGAAATCCTGCTCGAGCGCAGGGGACCGCTCGCCGTCGTTATCCTTAACCGGCCGAAGGCGCTCAACGCGCTCACCCTCGGCATGATCCGCGCGCTGGCGCCGCAGCTCGCGCAGTGGGAGCGCGATCCTGCTGTCAAGGCGGTGGTGATGCGCGGCTCCGGCGACAAGGCGTTCTGCGCCGGCGGCGACGTGCGCGCGATCTGGGAGGCCGGGCGCGGCTTCCAGCAGGCGGGGGGATACGACCCGGCGACGGCGCCCGACGACTGCCTGCCCCGGCGCTTCTTCTTCGAGGAGTACCGGCTCAACCGCCAGATCAAGCTGTGCGCCAAGCCGATCGTGTCGCTGCTCGACGGCGTCACCATGGGCGGCGGCTGCGGCCTGTCGATGCACGGCTCGCACCGCGTGGCGACCGAGCGCACGCTGATCGCCATGCCGGAGACGGCGATCGGGCTGTTCCCGGACGTCGGCGGCAGCGTGTTCCTCAATGCCTGCCCGGGCGAGGTCGGGACGTACCTGGCGCTGACCGGCGATCGCCTGAAGGGCGGCGCGGACGCGCTGTGGTGCAAGCTGGCGACTCACGCGGCCCCGAGCGCCGCGATGGCGGCGATCGAGGAGCGGCTGGCCGGTGCTGCCTGGACCGGCGATCCCGCGCGCGACCGTGCGGTCGCCGACGCCGCCATCGCGGCGCACGCGGCAGATCCCGGCCCTTCGCCGCTGTCGCAGCAGAGCGCCTGGATCGACCGCTGCTTCGCTCCTGCGCGGGTCGAGGACATCCTGGCGGCGCTGGCGCGCGAGAGCGGTGCTGCCGCCGAGCGCGCGGCCGCGGCGCGCAAGACGATCGAGACGCGCTCGCCGACCAGCCTGAAGCTCACGCTCGCGCAACTGCGGCGCACGCGCGGCCTCGGCTTCGACCAGGCGATGGCGACGGAGTTCCGCCTGGTGCAGCGCTGCATGGCCGGGCACGACTTCTTCGAGGGAATCCGCGCCGTGCTGGTCGACAAGGACCAGGCGCCGCGCTGGCGCCCCGACCGGCTCGACGCCGTGACGGACGCCATGATCGATGCCTATTTCGCGCCCCTGGGCCCGCGCGAGCTGACGTTCGCGGACTGAGAGCCGGAGAACGCCGGCAGATCCGTCGCGACGGACAGCAGGCGACGCTCCGGCGCCGTTGCCCGATCCGATCATGGGCTGGCCTGGGCGCCGCCGACATGGGCATGATGCCAAGGGACGCATGACAGCAGCGGCGGAGAGCGACAGATGAAGACAGTCGGGTTCATCGGCGTCGGCAACATGGGCGGGCCGATGGCGCGCAACCTCCTGAAGGCCGGGATCAAGCTGAAGGCCTTCGACCCGGCCGAGTCGGCCTTGGCGGCGGTGGTCAAGGCGGGCGCCGAGCGCGTCGGCGCGCCGGCCGATGCGGCCAAGGGCGTCGATGCCGTCGTCACCATGCTGCCGGCCGGGCCGCACGTCTCCGATGTCTACGGCGGGAAGGGCGGCGTGCTCGCGGCCGTGTCGCCGGGCACGCTGCTGATCGACAGCTCGACCATCGACGTCGAGACGGCGCGCGCGACGACGGCCAAGGCCCGCGAGCGCGGACTCGAGATGCTCGACGCGCCGGTCTCCGGCGGCGTCGGCGGTGCCGAGGCCGGGACGCTGACCTTCATGGTCGGCGGCAGCGCCGAGGCATTCCGCCGGGGCGAGCCCCTGCTGCAGAAGATGGGCAAGACCATCATCCATGCCGGCGGCCCCGGGAACGGCCAGGCGGCGAAGATCTGCAACAACATGATCCTCGGCATCTCGATGGTCGCGGTGAGCGAGGGCTTCGCGCTGGCCGAGCGTCTCGGCCTCGATGCGCAGACGCTGTTCAACATCAGCTCCAAGTCCTCCGGACAGTGCTGGTCGATGACGACCTATTGCCCGGTGCCCGGCCCGGTGCCGACCTCGCCGGCCAACCGCGGCTACCAGCCCGGCTTCACCGCCGCGATGATGGCGAAGGACATGAAGCTGGCGCTGCAGGCATCCCAGGCGAACGGCGCCACGGCGCCGCTCTGCGGCGTCGCCGCGTCGCTCTACGACCTCTTGTGCAAGTCCGGGCAGTCGGGATTGGATTTCTCCAGCATTGTGCTCATGCTCACAGGCAAAAGCTTCCCAAAGCAGTAACAATCATGTCGACGCTGCAACGGGCGTCGCCATGGGTCCAGCCGCCTTCAAGGCGGCCGGCGGAGGGCAGCAGGCATGATGCCGCAATATCTGGAGACGATCGGTCTGATTGGCCGTTTGCACAAACTTTTCCTTGAACTTGTCAACGATGAGCTGGCGGCGATGAATGCTCATGACTTGACCAATGCTCAAGGTCTCATCCTGTATTACCTGGAGGGTGAGCAACTGACGGCCACCGACGTCATGCATCGCGGCTACTACCTCGGTTCAAACGTGACCTACAACTTGAGGAAGCTTGCGGACAACGGCTACATCGACATCGAGAAAGCTGATCACGACCGACGCTGCATTCGGATCCAACTGACCGAGCGCGGCCAGGAGGTTGCGCGGAATCTGGAAGCAGCCTTCGCGCGCCACGCGGACGGGCTGCGCGACATGACCCTCACGCCGGGCGAGCTTGATGCGAGCGTGCGCCATTGGAGGCAGCTCGAGCGGTTCTGGAGCACGTTGCGTCCCGCTGAGGTGCCCGACCAGGCCGCACCGCGGCAACGGTCGCGCGCGGCCTGAGATCCGCAGCGCGCTGCGCCGGCTGCAGATCTGCGGCCGGCGCGCCGGCGTATACGAGTTGGCCACGTGTGGAGCGCATGATCGCCGGGGGAAGGACAGCTCTTCTCGCCGCGCAGCGGCGGGGCGGGCAGGCTCGGGGAGGGCAGGGTGGCCTCAGCGCCAAGCGTGATCGTCATCGATGCCGAGCGGCTGACCGCGACGCTTGCGGGCGACATCCTGCGCGTCCTCGGCTTCTCGCCTGTCATCATGTCGTACTCGGCCGAGGAGGGCGAAGGGCGGCTGGAGCGCGAGAAGCCCGATATCGTGATGCTCGACCTCGAATGTGGCGGCGGTCGAGATGGCCTTGACCTGGTTCGCCGTCTGCGCGATGCGGGAGCGAGCTACAATCCGCTCGTGCCGGTGATCGTCATGACCGCCCATTCTGATATCGAGCGCGTGTTCGCGGCGCGCGATGCCGGGGCCAACGAGTTCCTGGCCAAGCCTTTCACGCCGCGGGCAATCTTCCAGCGCTTGGCGGAGGTCGTGGAGCGGCCGCGCCCCTTCGTCGTGCTGCCGAGCTTCTTCGGCCCGGACCGCCGCCGCTCGAGCCGGCCGTTCGACGGCGAGGACAAGCGCATGACCCCGGCCATGCCGGCGCCCGGCGTGCGCGTCGGCGGCGCGGGGGACGCTTTCCTGCGCGAGCTGCGCAAGCGCGCAAGCGAAGGCAACCTCGCATGACCGGCGAGAAGACGCCGCAGGCGCGCCTGATCGGGCCCTCGACTGCGCTCAAGCAGAAGGCGCGCGAGTACGTGCGCTTCGACCAGGCATCGCTCGCGCGGGTCGAGAAGGCATTCGCGACGTTCGTGCAGGCGAACAAGGGATGGTGCAAGACGCAGGCCGAGGCCCTCTCGGCGGCGTTCGAAACCTGGCCCGCGTCAGGCTCGGTGTCGCGCGAAGCGGCGCGCGCGCTGTTCGGATTGGCGCACGACCTGCGCGGCCTCGGCACGACCCTCGGCTACCCGCTGCTGACGGCAACCTGCGACTCGCTCTGCAAGTTTCTCGACGAGCGCGATCTGGCGCCGGACGACATCCGCATCGTCAAGCTGCACGTCGACATGGTCGTCCTGGTCGTGACCAAGGACATGCAGGGCGATGGCGGCGAGCTCGGACGAGGATTGATGACCGACCTGAGGAACGCCGTGGCCGAGCGCCAGGGCGAGGACTGAACGGAGGACAGGATGCGGCGGATCGTTCTGGCGACTCTCGCGGTCGCGGCGTGCCTGTGGGCGCTGCCCGCGGCAGCGCAGCTCGGCGACATCCTGGCTGCGCCGAAGACCTTGATCGACCGCGCCATCGAGGCGCGCAGCACCTCCGACATCGCGATGGACAACGCGGTCGTGGTCAAGGTGAATGCGGTGATGGCCGATCTCGGCACGATCAAGGCCTCGACCGAGATCTACGAGCAGCGGCTCCTCGTCACCGGCCTGTTCGACGACAAGGCGGTCTACGACAAGTTCGAGAAGGGCGTGCGCGCCGTCGAGGGCGTCAAGAAGCTCTACTGGCACGTCACCTACATGGCGAAGGCCGAGCAGGAGAAGCGCACCAAGGCCGGCACCATGATGGACTGGAAGGACGTGCTGGTGATGGAGACCAAGGCGCGCGGCCGCCTGGTCGGCACGCGCGGCGTCGCCGACGTCAACTTCCGCTCGACCGGCGACGCCTTCGGCACCCTCTACATCATCGGCCGCGCCCGCTCGGGCGAGGAAAAGACGAAAGCGCTCGAGCGGATGAAGGACGGCGACGGCGTCAAGAAGGTGGTCGACTACATCGAGGTGCGGCCGTAGCGGCGCTCAGGGCAGGAAGGACTCGTCCTCGACCTCGCCCAGCGTGCAGGGGCATTCCTCAGGAAACGTGGCGAGCGCCAGCCGCGTCTGCCGGGCCGCCTCGCGGCGCGCCAGACGGTAGGCTTCGCGCAGCAGTTCCTTCCGCCGCGGCTTCAGCCCCGGCTGCTTCTCGATCTCGAACGCCGCATTGTCGCGCTCGCGGCCG
>JAEULF010000047.1 GCA_016793965.1 Alphaproteobacteria bacterium
GGTCGCCACATGTCGGTGCGCGCCACCGTCATCTTCGGCGGCGTCGGGCAGGAGCCGCAGGTGCGGTCCGTGGCGCGCGGCATCGACATCGTCGTCGCCACGCCCGGCCGCCTGCTCGACCTGATCAACCAGCGGCACGTGCGGCTGGACGGCGTCGAGGCCGTGGTGCTCGACGAGGCCGACCGCATGCTCGACATGGGCTTCATCCATGACATGCGGAAGATCGTCCGGCTGCTCCCGGCGCAGCGCCAGACCGTGATGTTCTCGGCGACCATGCCGCCGGCCATCCAGGAGCTCGCCCAGGGCATCCTGAAGAACCCGAAGCACGTCGCCGTGACGCCGGCCGCGACGACGGTCGAGCGCATCGACCAGCGCGTCATGTTCGTCGAGAAGTCGCAGAAGCGCGCCCTGCTCCTGGCCGTGCTGCAGCAGCAGCCCGACGCGCGCGCGATCGTCTTCACGCGCACGAAGCACGGCGCCGACCGCGTCGCCGAGCAGCTCGAGAAGGGCGGCGTGAACGCCGCGGCGATCCACGGCAACAAGTCGCAGGGCCAGCGCCAGAAGGCCCTGGACTCCTTCCGCCGGGGGACGCTGCGCATCCTCGTCGCCACCGACATCGCGTCGCGCGGCATCGACGTCGATGGCATCGGGCTGATCATCAACTTCGACCTGCCGCACGAGCCGGAGAGCTATGTCCATCGCATCGGCCGCACCGCGCGCGCCGGCGCCGACGGCATGGCGATCTCGTTCTGCGACGCCGACGAGGTGGCCGACCTGCGCCAGATCGAGAGGACGATCCGGCGCGCCGTGCCGATGGACACCAGCCATCCCTATCACGTGCAGCACGCCGCCCCCGGCCGGAACGCAGCGCCCCGCCAGGGCCGCGGGCGCCAGGGCGCCGGCGGGCACCACGCCGGGCACAATGGCGGCAACAACAACGGCGGCGGCCATCGCCAGTCCCAGGGCAAGGGTCGCCCCGGCGGCGGCGGGCGCCAGGGCCGCGGCCAGCGCGACGGGCGGCCGGAGGGGCGGCCGGAAGGGCGGCAAGACGGGCATCGCGGCAGCCAGCATCGCGGCAGCCAGCATCGCGGCGGCCGCGGTCGCGTCGTCTCCGCCGGCGGCGCGGTCTGAGACCGACCGAGCCGACCGCATCGGGCGTGAGAGGTTGCCCGGAAGGCTGCGGCATCCCTAGGATGCGCGCGGCCTTCCGGTGGAGCCCGCCCCATGGACCTCGCATCCTTCAAGTCGACTCTTGCCGCAGTCGCGCCGCCGCCGGGCCTCTCGCCCGCGCTCCTGGCGCTCTGGTGGCAGGGCAAGGGCGATTGGGGGGCCGCGCACAAGGTGGTGCAAGGGCACGAGGGCGAAGCCGAATGCGACTGGGTGCACGCCCATCTGCATCGCGTCGAGGGCGACCTGTCGAATGCCGGCTATTGGTACCGGCATTGCGGCCGCAAGCCGGCGCAAGAGCCGCTCGACGTCGAGTGGGCGGCGATCGCGGCGGCCCTGCTCTGACGTTCCCCCGATGACTCCCGAGGCGCTCGCCGCGCGCGTGCTCTATCGCGACGGTCTCATGCTCGTGATCGACAAGCCGGCGGGACTGCCGGTGCATGGCGGTCCCGGGGGAGGGCCGAACCTCGAAGCGCTGTTCGACGCGTTGCGCTTCGGACTGCCGCATCCCCCTGCTCTCGCTCACAGGCTTGACCGCGACACCTCCGGCTGCCTCGTGCTCGGCCGGCACCGCAAGGCGCTGTCGAAGCTCGGCAAGCTGTTCCAGGAAGGCCGCGTCGAGAAGACCTACTGGGCCGTCGTCGCCGGCAAGCCGCCGGCCGAGTCCGGGCGCATCGACCAGGCCCTGCGCAAGCTGACGCGCAAGACCGGCTGGCGCATGGTGGCCGACCCGGCCGGCCAGACGGCAGTGACGGATTGGCGGCTGCGCGGCACGGGCGACGGCATCGCCTGGCTCGAGCTCAGCCCGCGCACCGGCCGCACGCACCAGGTGCGCGTGCATTGCGCCCTGATGGGCTGCCCGATCCTCGGCGACCCGGTCTACGGACCCGCGCCGGCGCCGACCGTGCCGCTGCACCTCCATGCGCGCGCCGTCGTCCTGCCGCTCTATCCCAAGCGCGACCCGATCGCCGTCACGGCAGCGCCGCCGGACCACATGCGGGCCGCTCTTGCCGCCTGCGGCCTGAGCGAGTCCGAGGCCGGCGCCGGGGCGGCTTGACCGCAGGGCCGGTTTGCGCACGCGCTGCCGGCATGGGAACCTGCCCGCCATGCGCGGTCTCCTCCCCATCGCGTGCGCATTGGCCTGGCTCGCCGCCGACGCGGGGGCGCAGGCGCAATCATCGCCACGTCCCGCCGGCGTCGCGGCGACGCGCGCGGACCTCGATCGCGAGCTGCGCTATCAATGGGGCCGGAGCCTCGACCCGCGGTCGGTCAAGGCCATGTCCGGCGACGTCACCTGCGACGGCGCCGTCGATCAGGTATCCGGTCACGTCGATAGCGAAGCCCCTGACGGGCCGTTCTACCGCGTCACCGTCGTCAGCAATGACGGCAGCGGCGCGCGATCGGATGTCGTCTCCTTCGAGTTCGGCGCCGGGCGGGAACAGCTCTGCGGCGACGGCAAGGCGGCGCCCCTGCCGAGCGTCGCCTTGGAGAGCCGCAAGCCGGAGGAGGCCGAGGAGCTCGTCGGCCAGCCCGCCTGCGGCCTCGCCATCCGCATCGAAGACGGGCGCTGCGACGCGATCCGGCTGTTCTGGCTGCTCGACGGGACGCCCGAGGAGCGCTTCGGCCTGTCCCGGAACTGAACGGCGGCCTGTCGCTAGCGGCAGTCGCCCGCAACAGGTCGCACCGACCAAGCGAGGTCGAGCATGCCTCTTGCGCCGCCGTGGAACGGGAAGCGGCCTTCGCGGCGATCCTCCGAGGCCGCGGCCAGAACGCCGGCCAGCCGCATCGCCATGGCCTCGAAATCCTGCGAGACCGCGCGCAGCCGCGCCTGCTTTCCCCCGACCGTGACCTCGGCGCGCGTCACCACGACGCAGGCGCCAGGGCCTTGGCCCGTCCGCCGCGGCGGCACCGGGTAGCCGGGAACGGCGACGCGCACGCCGGGCAAGTGCGCGAGGACGCCACCGCCCGTCAACGCGTCCGGCGCCACGAGCGTCCCGCCGGAAGGCATGTCAGCACGCAGCGCGGCGGCGGCGGCGGCGTAGGGACGCTGGAGGTAGCAGGGGTCGCAGGGCAACAGGGCGCCGACGCCGCGGGCCGCATGGATCGCGAACGCGGTCGCGGCGCAGAGCAGGATCGCCGCGGCGACCGCCGCCAGCCCCCTGCCCCGCAGGCAAGCCCCCAGGAGGAATGCCCCGACGATCGGCAGCGCGACGAGATGATGCGCGCTGGCGCTCGGCATCGGCACCGCCGCGGCGGCGAGAACGGTCGCGGCCAGCGCGGTCGCGCCACCCGCCGCGAGAACGCGCAACGCCGTCGTCGCGCTGCCGTCCGCCCATGCGGCGCGCAGGCGCGGCCCGGCAAGCCACGCCAGCGCTGCGACCGCGAGCACCGGGGCGAGCACGCCTGCCAGCGCCGTCGCCAACGCGACGAGCGCGCTCGGGCTCGCCGCCTGGCTCTCGACCGACGGCGCAAGGAGCAGGTGCCAGGCCGCATGCGGCCCGATCGCCGCCGCTGTGGCGAGCAGGAGCGCGGAGCGCATCGGCACGGTGATCGCGCGGCGGGCATCCGGCACGAGGAGCAGTCCGGCCGTCAGCCCGAGCGCCAGCCCGGCCGTCGGGTACTTGGCGAGCGCCACCACGCCCAGCGCCGCACCGGCGATCGCCGCCCGCCCGATCGTCGGCGCCGCGACAAGGCGCATGAGCCGCCAGAGATAGAAGGCGAAGGCCGCCGTCCCGGCGACGCCGTGCGTATAGACGGTCAGCGCATCCCAGCCGAGGACGAGGGTGACGCTCGGCAGCGCCGCCGCGACGCCAGCCCGGGCGCCCGGGCCGAGCGCCGCCAAGGCGGCGCGATGCAGCCAGAGATAGGTGGCGGCGAGCAGGCCGAAATGCAGCACGGCTTCGGCCGCCACGAGGTCGCCGGAAGCTAGCCAGAGCCCGCGCAGC
Source organism: Alphaproteobacteria bacterium (assembly GCA_016793965.1). Lineage (GTDB taxonomy): Bacteria > Pseudomonadota > Alphaproteobacteria > JAEULF01 > JAEULF01 > JAEULF01. The sequence continues at coordinate 4,113 of JAEULF010000047.1, forward strand.
AGCCAGGTGTGCAATGGCGGGTTGCCGGGCAGGTAGCCCCATGACCAGGATTGCGCCGACAGGGCATCCTCGACAGCGTCCCGGCCGAGCTCCGGCAGCGCTGCCAGGCGAAAGGCGAGATGCGCCACGGCATAGGCCGCCACCGCCAGGGCAAAGGCGCTGCCCGTCGCGAACGGCGCCAGGACCCATGCCCAGATCGGCTCTCGCCCCTCGGCGTCCTGCCCGCGCATCGACCCAGCTCACGCTTCGTTCAACAGTGTCGGGCAGACTATACTGGCGCGCGGCCTTGGCTCCCCCGCCCAATCGTCGCGCCCCGCGCCGGCGTCAGGAGGACGCGAATGCGACTGCGCACGCGCCATCGATCGATCGCTCTCGCCGCGGCAGCGACGGCCATGTTGCTTGCCGCGCTGCTCCTTGCCCGTGACGTCGTCGCGCAGAACGCGATCGATGCCGGCTCGATGAGCGTGGCGCCGACCAATCCGCCGGGCACCAAGATCACCAGGAAGAACCGGCCGGCCGAGCGGCAGCTCTGCAACGCCTATGCGCGCCAGTTCGACAAGGCGATCAAGACGGCGCCCGCAGCGCCCAACACGGAGCGGGCCAAGGTGCTGCGCGCCGAGGCGCGGACAGCGTGCCGCCAGGGCCGCCATGGCGAGGGCCACCTGAAGCTCGAGGCCGCTCTGCGCGGCATCGGCGAGCGGCCCGCCCCTAGCACCGTGATCGACCGGCGCATCGAGCAGCGCGACGAGCGCATCAACGCGATCCGCGAGCGCCGGGGCCTGCCGCCGAAGTAAGCGCCCCGCTGCTCCTCGCTTCCGGACCCGTTTCCACCCCCGCTTTCCGCCGTTGATCGCAGGCCGGCGAGGTGCTTCCCTCGCGCGGGACCTTGCCAGGGCGGACGGGAGCGCTCCATGCCAGCCACGCATCTGCTTGCCATCGACCAGGGGACGACATCGACCCGCGCCATCCTGTTCGATCGGGAAGGGCGCATCCTGTCCGTCAGCCGCCGGGCGATCACCCAGCACTATCCCCAGCCGGGCTGGGTCGAGCACGACCCCGAGGAGATCTGGCAATCGGTCGTCACGGTCTGCCGCGAGGCGCTCGCGGTGGCCAAGGCGACGGCCGCGAACGTCGCCGCCGTCGGCATCACGAACCAGCGCGAGACGACGCTCGTCTGGGACCGCAAGACCGGCGTTCCGATCCACCGCGCCATCGTCTGGCAGGACCGGCGCACTGCCGACTACTGCCGGCGCCTGACGTCCGAGGGCCTCGCCGAGACCGTCTCGGCACGGACCGGGCTCGTGCTCGACCCCTATTTCTCCGGCACGAAGATCGCCTGGCTCCTCGACAGCCTGCCGGACGCCCGCCGCCGCGCCGAGCAGGGCGAGCTCGCCTTCGGCACCGTGGACAGCTTCATCATCTGGCGGCTGACGGGCGGCAAGGTGCACGCGACCGACGCCTCCAACGCG
>JAEULF010000391.1 GCA_016793965.1 Alphaproteobacteria bacterium
CATCGGCAGCCTGCCGGCGATCGTCCTCTCCGCGCTCGTCATCGGCATCGGCTACGGGCCGCTGACGCCGGCCGGCTCGCATGTCCTGGCGCAGGTGACGCCGCCGGAGCGCCGCTCGCTCGTCTTCTCGATCAAGCAGACGGGCGTGCCCGCGGGGCCGTTCGTCGCCGGCCTGGCGGTGCCGCAGATCATCATCCTGTCGGGCTGGCAGGGGGCGCTGGAGGCCATGGCCGGGGTGTGCGCGCTGAGCGCTGCGCTCCTCATCCCGTTCCGCCGCCAGATCGACGGCATGGCGCCGGTGCCGGCCGCCGGGAGCTTCAGCCTGCGCCGGGCCGTGCTCGATCCGCTGCAGCGCGTCCTGCGCCACCGCATGCTGCGGGCGCTGATGCTCGTGTCCTTCGGCCTGGCCGGGATCCAGGTCGTGCTGTCGACCTTCTTCGTCACCTACCTCACGCAGTCCGCCGGCTTCACCCTGGCCTGGGCCGGCCTTGCCCTCTCGCTCTCCCAGGCCGCTGGCGTGGTCGGCCGCATCGCCTGGGGCGCGCTGGCGGATCGAGTCGGCGCGCGGCCCGTGCTCTACGCGCTCGCCGCCGGGACCTGTGCCGCGGCGCTGCTGACCGCCGGCATGCATGCCGGCTGGCCGCTCGCCGCCGTGCTCGTCGTCGGCACGGCCTTCGGCGCCACGGCAAGCGGCTGGAACGGGGTGTTCCTCGCCGAGGTCGCGCGGCTCGCGCCGAAGGGCGAGGTGGCGCCGGTCACCAGCGGCGTGCTGACGGCCACCTATGCCGGCGTCATCACCATGCCGTCCCTGGTCAGCCTGGTGGTCGGCGCCACGGGGAGCTGGGCATCGGCGTTCGGCCTGGCGGTGGCCGCCGTGGCCGTACCCGTTCTGATGCTCGCGGCGACGGCGCGGGCCGAGGCCCGTTCGCAGGGCGAGGGCGGCTGAGCCCGCTCAGCGCGCCTTGCCCCCGCTCTTCCCTGCGCCCTTGGCCGGGCCTTTCTCAGGATCCAGCCGTGCCGCCTGCCGCGCGAACAGCGCGCGCAGCGCTTCGGCAACCTGGCGGATCGCCGGCCGGCGGCTCGTGTCCTTGTGGATCATCATGAAGACGTCCTCGCCCAGCTCGGCCGGCGGCGGCACCAGCCGCGCCAGGCGAGCGTCCTCGTCGCCGAGGAAGCAGGGCAGCAGCGTCACGCCAAGGCCGTCGGCGGCCGCACGGTGGCGCAGGAAGAGCTCGCTCGCACGCACGCGCGGCCTCCGGCCCGCGAAGCGCTCCAACCACTGCGCCGTCTGGGAGGAGGACGGGTCGTCGCGCACGCCGATCGCGTCATGCGGCCGGTCCGGCGCCGTGCCGTGCGTCTCCAGATAGGCCCGTGCGGCATAGGGCGCCACGGCGACGCGGCCGATGCGGCGGACCAGGATGTCGCCCTCGCTCGGCACGCGCCGCATGCGCAGCGCGATCTCGGCCTCGCGCTGGGCAAGGCTGAGCCGCGCGCGCGTGCTGATCAGCGAGATCTCGGCGTCCGGGCACGCCTTGATGAGCGTGCGTAGATGCGCCGCGACGAAGAGCGACACGGCGGCGGTTGCCGTGATCCGCACGGCGGCCGGGCCGGACCGTGCCGCCTCGACGCGCCGCAACATGGCATGGGCGCCGGCATCCATCGGGTCGGCGGCCGCGGCGACCTCCTGTCCGAGCGGCGTCAGCGCGATCCCTGCGGGCAGGCGGTCGACCAGCGGCGCGCCGAGCTCAGCCTCGAGCCGCCGCAGCCTGCGCCCGGCCGTGGCAACGCCGAGGCGCAGGCGGCGCGCCGCCTCGGTCAGGCTGCCCGCGCGCGCGATCTCCAGGAAGATGCGCACGTCGTCCCAGCGGATGCGCGTGTCGTCCGGTCGGCCGCTCATGCTCGCCTCGCTGGCGGGGCCGCCGGCCGCGCCCTGCGTCAGGCCGCCGGGACCTCGTCCAGGGATCGGTACACCGGACGGCCGGCGTCGCGGAAGATCTGGACCATCGCATCGGCGCCGGCGGAGGCGCCGCCGATGCGCAGAACGGCGTCGCAGCGCCGCGCCATCCGCGCGGCGACGGGATGGAAGATCTCGCTGAAGGGTGCATCGCCGAGCCGCTCCGACCCGGCCGTCTCGATCAGCGGCAAGGCCAGCCACTCGCCGTTGACGGGCACATGGCCCGTGCGGAACAGCCAGAGCGCCGCTTCGTTCATGGCGCGCATGTTGCGCGCGATGGCGTCGGGATCGTCGCCCGTGCCCGAGCGGTAGGGGCCGGCCACGAGGATGAGGCGGGGGTTAGGCATCGCGGTTCTCCGGAGGCGGTTGCCCGGCAATGCTCGCCGAACGCCGGCGCCCAGGCAGGCCGCCAAACACGATCGGCGGCATACCGCTCTTGATAGCCTGCTAGAGCGTCGCCTCTGCCTCGGCGATCGCCGTCAGCAGCCGCGCCTCCGATCCCTGTCGGTCGAGCAGCCAGGACAGGGTGCGCAGCCGGAACACGCGCCAGCCGGCGCCGCGCAGGGCGTCGACGCGCAGCCGGTCGCGGTCGCGGGTCGATCGCTCGCCGGGCGGCTTCGGCGCGTCGCTCTCGATCGCCAGGATGGGCACGAAGCGGCCGCTCGATGCCGGACCGCGGGCGCCGACGACGATCTCCAGCATTCCCCCCGCGCCGAGGCCGTAGGGATCGTAGGGAGCGATGGTCGGGATGCCGTGGCGCGCCAGCGCGGCGGCGACGGCGATCGCGAAGGGCGTCGGCGCCGACCGGCCTGCCAGCTGCTCCCGGCGATGCCAGTGGCTGGCACCCTGCGCCGCCGCGAGGACGGCGCGCAGCGGCCGCTCGCCGGCGGCCGCGCCCGCTGCGTCGCGGCCGTCGGGATCGAGCGCCGTGAACAGCTCGAGCTGGCTCCTGGCCGCGCGCGCGGCGGAGAGCAGAAGTCCTGCGGCGGCCGGGCCCGCCAACGTGCCCGCCGCCATCTTCTGCCCCGAGTCGTCGGGGGCAAGGGCGACGCTCAGCAGCACGCGCTCGCGCTGCTCGCCCTCCAGGCGGTCGATCGTCTCCACGATCAGCGGCGCCCCGGCGGCGGCAAGCGCCTTCGCGCCGGCGGCGGCATCGGCCCGGGCGGCGAGGCCTGTCGCGATCCTCTCGCGGAGAAGGTCGCGCTGGGCAAGGTCGGCGGCCAGCACGGCCAGCGACTCCTGCGCGGTTCTCGCGGCCAGGTGATCGATGGCGGCCGTCGCGACGGCGTCGGCCTCGATCGGGTTGGCGATGCCGAGCACGGGATCTGAGGCACCCCGTCCGCGCGGCACGCGGCGCACGACCAGAGGCGGCGTCGCCGGATCGATGCGCGGCGGCACGGCGACGACCGGAGGCATGCCGAAGGTCCGCGCGACGAGCAGGCCAGGCGCCGTGGCCTCGCTGTCCCAGCGCAGGCGTCGGGCCGGCCGCGGACCGGCCGAGAATGCGGCGAAGGCGGCCTCCCGCTCGCTCCCCAGCACGATGCCGCGACGGCCGCGGCCGAGCGCGGCGTAGGCGACGGCGGTCGAGAGCCCGGTTGCCGTGTCGACGATCACCAGGTCGAAGCCTGCGCGCCCGGGATCGAGGTGCTCGACCATGCCCTCGTCGTCTGCGACGACGCAGGGGAACAGCGCCAGCATCTCCGCGGTCGCGCGCCGGAAAAGGCCGCGCAGCGACAGCCGTGGCTGCGACGCCAGCCGATCCGCGTCGCCGCGGTTCTCGTCCTCGGACGCCGCGCCCGGTCGGAGGTTGGCGCCGACGTCGCGCTCGGCCTGCGCCGCCAGTTCGCGTCCGAGCGCTGCCAGGCCGGTCGCGGCGCTGCTCTCCGGGCCGACCGCGGCGGCCGCGCTCGCGGCCATGGCTGCTGCCCGGCTGGGCTTGGCGCGTCCCGCGACCGCGGCGGCGACCGCGCGGGCCGAGGCGATCGCGGCCTTGCCGTCGAGGGCGGCGAAGTCGTCGGCGAGCGCCAGCAGGTCGATTCGGCTGAACTCGTCGAGCTCCGGCCATATGCGCATGACCGACCGCGCCATGGCCGTCGCGACCGCGTACTCGTAGAAGGCCACGGCTTGCTGCGGCGCGAGCTGCCGGCTCTCGACCAGGGTCACGATGTCGCCGAGGCCGCTGCTCGCGAGGTCGTGCCGCCGCACGCAGTAGTCGGCCCATGCCGGCAGGGAGGCGATGGCGGCTCGCGCCTTCCCGGCGCGCTGCGCGACGGCGGCGATGAGCAGGCCGCCGCCCAGGGCGTCGTTGCGCGAATCCGCTTTCTGCAGATCGGACGTGCGCCGCTCGACGGCGAGCGATCCGGCGTCGAGGTCGCACCAGGCGGCCCAGTCGAGCTTGCCGAAGTCGCTGACCTCCTCGCGCGCGAGACGGAGCTGCGCGCCATGGTGCGCGGCCTCGTAGAGGACAAGGGTGATCAGCGACAGCCGCTTCTGCGCCTCGGGGACCGCGAGCCAGTCCGACAGGCCGCGCGGGACGACTGGGTCCGCGCGCAGCGCACGGACCCAGTCGCGGGCGGCGACGAGCGGCCCGACATCGGTGTCCAGGCCCTTGAAGCGCGCGCCGAGGATCCGCTCGGCGTCGGCGTCGGCCGCGAGCGCGCGGCGGGCGTGCAGCAGCGTATCGAAGCCGGCGGCGGCCGCGAGCGCGTCGCGCACGCTCACGTCCGCCATGATGCCGACCTGCGAGAGCGCCTCCGAGCACTCCAGCAGCGTGTTGCTCGCATGCAGGAGGTGGCGCACGCGCGCTTTCGGCTCGCTCTCCCCGAACAGGGCGCGGATGCGCTCGGCCGCGCCGTCTGCGGCGAGCTCTGCCAGCCTGCGCAGCATCTCGGGCTTGGCGCCGATCAGCAGCTTGCGGAGCCTCTCCCGCAGGGTCGCTGCGACGGCGATCTCGTCATCTCCGGCGCCCTCCGGCGCGCGCAGGTCGGCAAGGAGCGCGTTGGTCCGCCGCATCCAGCGGATCAGGCGCTCGATCTGGTCGAAGGGCGTCTGTATGCCGGCGAACGCAGGCCCGAGCGCCTGCTTGAACGCGCGATTGGCGGCGAAGCTGTCGCAGTCGAAGCGCCAGTCTGCCAGCTCGGCCAGGAAGCGCGCCTGGCGCTCGGGGTCGGAGACGCGGCCGGCGATCTCGGGGATGGCCAGGGACTGGAAGATCCGCCTGGCCTCGCGGTAGCCGCTCCGGAGCGCGGCGGCGACGCCGGCATTGCCCAGATGGTACGACGCCTCGGTGAGATCCTCGCCCGTCGGAAGCGCATCGAGGTCGTCGAGCTTGAAGATGCGACCGAGTCGCGCCTTGCCTTCAAGGAGCCGGTCGGCCTGGAGCCGCGCGTCGGCGAGCGAGCGCCCGGCTTCCGGTGCCATCAGGATGTCGCTGCGCAGGGCGAGCGCGTCGAGCGGCGCTTCGGCGCCGCTCGCCACCGCGGCGGCGATCGCGCGCGCCGTGGTGGGCGTGGCGGGAAGCGGCAGCGAGAGGCTGCGGCAGGAATCCTCGAACGAATCGAGTCCGCCCTTGATGTCCGCGGCCCGTCGCCGGAGGTCCTGCGCCTCGGCACCCAGGTCGATCGCCTTGGTGTCGTCGGCGACCAGGCTGAGCGTTGCCTCCGCCAGGCGGAGCGCCGTGCGGACGGCCGTCGCGTCGATCTCCTCCCATTGCGGGCCGAAGGCGCGCCGCATCTGGGCGTTGCCGGCGCGCAGCAAGCGCAGGCGCTCCTCGACGCGCTGGAGCAGTGCCGTGCCGGCCTCGTCGGCGAGGCCGGGCAGCAGTTCCAGCGCAGCATCGGCGGGCGGCGCCGGAATGGCGTCGCGCAGGGCCGCCAGCACGGCCGCGCCGTCGACCGTGGCCGGCAACGCCACGCCGGTCTCCTCCGTGAAGCGCGCCAAGGCCTGGCCGATGCCGATCGCGCTGGATTCCATCCGCGCGAGCGCGGCTTCGAGGGCGCTGCGCCGCTCGCCGCCAACGTCGTGCTCCGGCAGCAGGCGCTCGTCCGGCTGGAAGCCGCGCCAGACATGTCGCTGGATCTCGGGATGGATCGCCATGTAGGCGATCAGGCTGCCGCGCCAGCCATCGACGCGGGCGCGCAGGTCGGCGATCCGCTCGGCGCTCCACCGCGCGACGTCGGGCAGGGTCGGAAGCTCAGGGATCCGACGCGTCTCGTCGCCGAGCAGCGCGAGGAGGTCGAGGCGGCGCTGCTCGGCCGCCCAGACGATGTCGTGCGGCGTCATGCCGCTGGCGCCGAAGGCTGCGCTGATGAGCCTGGCGTAGCGCGCGAGCCGGCGCTTCGGTTCCTCCACGGCAACCTGCGGCGGCAGGGTCTCGGCGCTCGCGAGGTCGCTGGAGCCCTCGCGCAGCGCCGCATCCGCCTGCTGGAGCGCGGAGAGGCGAAGCGGTCCGGGCGCGTCCGGTGCAAGGCTGATGGAAGCCGCACCCATCCCGTGCTCGTCGAGGGTGCGCCGAAAGCGCCGGCGCAAGGCGCGCTGCGCGGTCACGTATAGGACCGACTGGCCGCGCGCCAGAGCGTCGGCGGCCAGGCTGGCCGCGGCGCGGGCCCGGGCGAGCCCCGGAGCGACGGCAACGGCCAGGAGCGGCGGCGATTCGCGAGCGTCCGCCATGGCGCCGACCATGTCGGCATCGGCATCGTGCAGAGGCGCCGGCACCCGGTCGGTCGGCCGGCTGTCGAGGTTCCAGTCCTTCGCCCAGTCGGTCCCGCCATCGGCCGCAGGCGACCGGCTGGATCGGTCGATCAGCCAGTCGGCGGCGTCGCGCCGGACCGGCGCGTGCGCCGCGCGCACGGGCGGCGACTGCGCGAGGTGGGGCGACAGGCGAGGATCGAGCTCGCGATAGAGCCTGTAGGTGCCGACCGGCAGCAGCGCCAGGTTCGCCTGGGACGTGACGAGCCACGGTGCAGCGGCGGCGCTGACGGCGGCGCGCACGCGCGCGAGATAGGCCTCAGGCGGCTCCTCGATCATCGGCGGAGGGAGCGTCGCGCCGACCGTCTGCGCCGCGACATCCGAGAGAAGCGGGTTCTCGGTGACGTCGCCCAAGGCTTGCAGGAACCAGCCCTCGGCGCCCCGGGTCAGGCTGACGGGGAGCAGGTAGACCGGCGCACGGCCGCCGGGGTCGAGCGGCGCTGAGCCATTCTCGGTCGGGGCGACGGGACGGTCGATGGTTCCCAGCGACAGGAACAGGCGCGGCAGGCCGGCGACGGACAGCGCGCGCTCGGATTGCTGCGCGATGAAGCGGAGGACGCGTTCGTCGGCCGGCGCCGTCAGGTGGCCCCCAGCCGCGTTCGGCGCGTCGAGAAGAACGGTGGCGGACCCGGCGAGCGCAAGCGCGGTCGCGTCGGGCGCTGCGCAGCCCAGTCGCGCCACCATCGGCGCGCGGCCCGCGGCGGTGTCGCCGTCGGGGCCAAGGTCGAGCAGGCGGCGCATGCCGCGTTGGCGGATCAGTTCGGAGCGGAGCGCGGCGATCGATTCAAGCGCCAGGTGGCCCGGATCGGCGGATCCGCGCACCGGGTCTGCGAGCCGGCCACCGCCCGATGGCCCGCCGGGCGGCAGGCGCGCGGCGGCGCCGGACGGCGCGCTCGATGAATCGTCGATGCGGGTCACGGCATTCTCCATGCGACCCTTCTAGGCGCCGAAGCATGAAGCCTGGGTTAACCTTAAATTGCCGTATCCGAAGCGGGGGCATGCAGGCTTGCGCGCAGCAGCAGCGACGACGCGGCGAGGCTCCCTTAGGATGAGATCGTGAGCGCTCCAGCCCCGCCCCCGAAATGCGACCCCGCCGCGCAGGACCGCAGGGCCGGCGGCATCTGGCTTCCTCCCGGGACGTTGCGAGCGGTGCTGTTGATGCTGCTGGCCGTCGTAGCGTTCGCCGCGATGAACGCCACCATCCGCTACCTGTCCGCGCGCCTCCATCCGTTCGAGATCGCCTTCTTCCGCAACGCCTTCATGGTCGCATGCCTGCTCCCAGTGGTGCTGCGCCAGGGGTGGCGGCTGCTGGCGACGGACCGGTTTCCGCTCCATCTGATGCGCGGCGCCGTCAATACCGTGTCGATGCTGAGCTTCTTCATGGCGATGTCGCTGCTGCCCCTGGCCGATGCGAGCGCGCTGACGTTCACCGGGCCGCTCTTCGCTGCCGTCATGGCGGTGGCGCTG